>NZ_JBFAKH010000098.1:0-24407 GCF_040655635.1 Streptomyces sp. NPDC050388 | reverse complement strand
GTGCCGAACACCACGTAGTGGAAGTGCGCCACCACGAAGTACGAGTCGGTGACGTGGAAGTCCAGCGGCGGCGAGGCCAGGATGACACCGGTCAGACCGCCGAACAGGAAGGTCACCAGGAAGCCGATGGACCAGAGCATCGGCGTCTCGAAGCTCAGCGACCCCTTCCACATGGTGCCGATCCAGTTGAAGAACTTCACGCCGGTCGGGACCGCGATCAGGAAGGTCATGAAGGAGAAGAACGGCAGCAGCACCGCGCCGGTGGCGTACATGTGGTGCGCCCACACCGTCACCGACAGACCCGCGATCGCGATCGTCGCGCCGACCAGACCCATGTAGCCGAAGATCGGCTTGCGGGAGAAGACCGGCACGATCTCACTCACGATGCCGAAGAACGGCAGGGCCAGGATGTAGACCTCGGGGTGGCCGAAGAACCAGAACAGGTGCTGCCACAGCAGTGGCCCGCCGTTGGTGGCGTCAAAGATGTGGGCCCCGAACTTGCGGTCGTACTCGAGCGCCAGGAGCGCGGCGGCCAGCACCGGGAAGGCGAGCAGGACCAGGAGGGCGGTCAGCAGCACGTTCCAGGTGAAGATCGGCAGGCGGAACATCGTCATGCCGGGCGCGCGCATGCAGATGATCGTGGTGATGAAGTTGACCGAGCCCAGGATGGTGCCGAAGCCCTGCAGGGCCAGGCCCATGATCCACAGGTCGTTGCCGAGGCCCGGTGAGCGGACCGTGTCGGACAGCGGGCTGTAGGCGGTCCAGCCGAAGCTGGCCGCTCCGTCCGGGGTGAGGAAACCGCCGAGTGCGATCAGCGAGCCGAACAGGTAGAGCCAGTAGGCGAGCATGTTCAGCCGCGGGAAGGCGACGTCGGGCGCGCCGATCTGCAGCGGCATGATCCAGTTCGCGAACCCGGAGAAGATCGGCGTCGCGAACATGAGCAGCATGATCGTGCCGTGCATCGTGAACGCCTGGTTGAACTGCTCGTTCGACACGATCTGCAGTCCCGGCCGGGCCAGCTCGGCGCGCATGAGCAGCGCCATCGCGCCACCGATGCAGAAGAACACGAACGACGTCACCAGGTAGAGGCTGCCGATCCGCTTGTGGTCGGTGGTGGTCAACCAGGCGATGACGGCTCCGCCCGGTCGGCGTCGCGCAGGAGGGGCCGCCCGGGGCGGCGAGGCGGACGGCGACAGAGCGGGCAGAGCCACGGCAATCCTCCATGCGTGCGAGACCTCCGGGCGGTGCGGTGCCCGCGGGGGCACCAGGACCCGGCCCTTACCAAGGTATCTCTCTCGCGAGAGAAATAAATGCCGGGGTGTGCGTGACGTCTCAGGCGCCGGTCAGGGCGGACCGACCGTGGCCCCCCGGGTCCTCCTGCCGACCGACAGGCACGGAACCGGGCGGACGGCCGTTGGGACGAGCCTGTGACAACGCGGTGACGTGAGAAACGGGGATATGCGGACAGACTCGTCGGTAGGTTCACAACCCGAATGAGGGGACGATGGCGCGACTCAGCCGCGAGCAGAAGCGGGAACAGCAGCAGGCCGCACGCGCGGCGAACCGTGCGGCAGTGCCGATCGACGTCCATGTCCCCGCCCCTGCGGCGGGCGACGGCTCACGGAAGGCGTCGGTCGGCGGGGTACTGGTGGTCGCCGGACCCGACGAGGAGGTGCAGCAGGCGGTGCTGAACCGCCTCCACCGCATCGCCGTCGCCTCGGGACACACCGTCCTCGCCACCATCCACGACGAGCGCACCGGGTACGTCGTCCCGCTCCGGGTCGACCCGGACGGCGCCAGCCACTTCGCCGGAGAACCGGTCCCCATGGAGCCGGCAGCGCCGACCCCGGCTCCGGTGCCGGCTCCGATTCCCGTGCGCGACAGCGCACCCACCTTCCGGCTGCGGCCGGTGCCCGAGTCGGTGGAAGCCGTACCTCCCGGCACGGTCGTGCCGCCGACGGGCGAGTTCGGCCCACCTCCACTCATGGACACGAGGCCGCACCCCGCCCCCGAAGCCGACCGCGGCAGGCACCCGGCACCCGCTCGAACACCGCGGACGCCCCAGGCGCCCCTGATACCTCCGGCGCCCTCAGCGCCTCCCATACCCCCGGCCGCCCGGACGCCGGCCCCGCTGCCCCCGGCCGACCGGACACCACCCCCGGCACCGGGAGCCGCCCCTCCCCGCACCCCCGAACCGGTTGCGGAGGCCCAGCCCGAACCCGCTCTCGCCCCCGACCTCAAGCCGGCCCCGCCCCGAGGTTTCGACGCCGTGGCGGAGGCGGTGCTCGGGGACGAGCCGCCCGCCGCCCCGGGCGAGACCCACCTGGCCGAGCCCATGGGACGGATCAACGAGGCCGTTCGGGCGGGCCGGATCGACACGGCGGCGCGACTGGCCGGGGAGGCGGTGACCGAGGCGTCGCGGACGCTGGGGCCCGAGCACCCGGAGGTGCTCAGGCTGCGCGAGCTGTCCGCGTACATCGCCTACCTGGGTGACGAGCCGCTGCACGCCTTCCGGCTCTCCCTCGACCTCGCCGGGATCCACCGCAGGGCGGGCGACGCGGAGGCCGCCTACGGCAACGTCCGCAGCGCGGCCACCGCCTGGCGCGCGGTGCGCGATCCGCTGCGCGGGCTGGAGCTGGGACGCGGGCTGATAGAGCTGTGGACCGAGCTCGCCGCCGAGGACGGCCCGGCGGCCGACGAGATCGAGGAACTGGAGTCCGCCCGCACCCGCATGGGCCGGCTGACCGACCGCGCCCGGCACGGGTGAGCGGGCGTGGACGGAGCCGTTCAACGCGCTGAGGAGCGCTCCGGCCCGGCCTTCGGCGCATCCGCCGTGTCCACGGTGTTCGCCATATTCACGGTGTTCACCGCTTCCGCCGGGTTCGCTATGACCACCGGGCCCCCCGGGTCCACCGGGCTCATCGCCGCGCCGGTCACGGCCGCCGCCCTCGCGCGCTCGATGGTGAGTACGCGGGCGGACCGGCGGGCGGTGCGCAGCGCGTCCCAGGTCAGCAGCATGAGCGCCAGCCACACCAGCGCGAATCCGGCCCAGCGCTCGGTCGGCATGGCCTCCTTGAAGTAGAGGATGCCGAGCAGGAACTGGAAGACCGGGGCCAGATACTGGAGCAGCCCCATCGTGGACAGCGGTACGCGGATCGCGGCGGCGCCGAAGCAGACCATGGGGAGCGCGGTGACGAGGCCGGTGGCGGCCAGCAGCACCGCGTGTCCCGCTCCCTCGGCACCGAAGGTGGACTCGCCCCTGCTGCCCAGCCAGAGCAGATAGCCGAGCGCGGGGAGGAACTGGACGGCCGTCTCGGCGGCCAGCGATTCGACGCCGCCGAGGTTGACCTTCTTCTTCACCAGTCCGTACGCGGCGAAGGAGAAGGCGAGGCAGAGCGAGATCCACGGCGGGCGGCCGTAGCCGATGGTGAGGACGAGCACCGCCGCGAAGCCGACCCCGACCGCCGCCCACTGCGCGGGCCGCAGCCGTTCCTTCAGCAGCAGGACACCCATGGCGATGGTGACCAGCGGGTTGATGAAGTAGCCGAGGGAGGCCTCGACGACGTGCCCGGAGTTCACCGCCCAGATGTAGACGCCCCAGTTCACGGTGATGACCGCCGCGGCGACGGTGACCAGGGCCAGCTTGCGCGGCTGCCGCAGCAGTTCGCCGAGCCAGGCCCAGCGACGTATGACGAGCAGGGCGGCGGCCACGAAGAGCAGCGACCAGATCATCCGGTGGGCCAGGATCTCCACGGCTCCGGCGGGCTGCAGCAGTGGCCAGAAGAGGGGGACGAGCCCCCACATGCCGTAAGCCGCGAAGCCGTTCAGCAGTCCTGTACGCCGCTCGCCGTCCGACTTCTCGGTCACGGGCCGCCCTCCTTCTCATCTGACCGTGTCCGGGCGAGCGACGCTCGCCCGGACGACCGTAACGCCGGACGTCCCGCTCGTCATTCCCCTATGGAGAGACGGTCATGACGAGCGGGGACGTCCTGGCCCGGGCCGGACCTTCAGGGAGTGGGCGAGACCTTCGAGCCCCGGGTCAGGCCTTCAGCGCGGCGGCGATGGCGTCCGCGATCGGGGTGGCCGGGCGGCCGATCAGGCGGGCCAGGTCGCCGCTGGTGACGACCAGCTCGCCCTTCTCGATGGAGGCGTCCGTGCCCGCGAAAACGGCGGCCACCGGCTCGGGGAGTCCGGCGCCGGTCAGAATGCCGGTGAGCTCCTCGACCGTGACCGGCTTGTAGGCGATCTTCTTGCCGGTCCGGCGGCTCAGCTCGGCCGCGTACTCGGCGAGGTCCCACGACTCGTCGCCGCCCAGCTCGTACGTCTTGTTCTCGTGGCCCTCACCGGTCAGTACGGCGACGGCGGCCGCCGCGTAGTCGGCGCGCGCGGCGGAGGAGAGGCGGCCCTCGCCGGCGGCGGAGACGACCGCGTCGTGCTCCAGCACGGGGGCGAGGTTCTCGGTGTAGACCTCGTGGTACCAGCCGTTGCGCAGCAGGACGTACGGGAGACCGGAGGCCAGCAGGGCCTTCTCGGTGCCGCGGTGGTCGTCGGCGAGTGCGGCGGTCAGCGTTCCGGGGGCGCTGGTGTAGGCGAGCAGGGAGACACCGGCGGCCTTGGCGGCGTCGATGACGGCCGTGTGCTGTCCCACCCGGTCCGCGCCGACCTCGCTGCTGGAGATCAGCAGCACCTTGTCGCCGGCCGTGAACACGCCGTCGAGGGTTTCGGGGGCGCTGTAGTCGGCGACCGCGATCCGCACCCCCCGCTCCGCCAGGTCCGCGGCCTTCTCCGCACTGCGTACGACGGCGGTGACCTGCTCGGCCGGAACCTTCTCCAGGAGCTGCCCCACGACGTGGCGGCCCAGGTTTCCGGTGGCTCCGGTGACGACGATGCTCATGATCAGAACTCCTTGTGGGGGTGCGTATGGCACTAACCCTAGGAGCGGCGCTAACTAATGGAAAGTACCCACTTTGAAGTAAGGTACCGGCATGACGGTAAGCGACGTGCCCGTACGGGGCGGCGAGGGCCGGCGGAGCGAGCGTGAGGCGCTGTGCCCGCACCGCCTGGTCCTGGAGCATGTGACCAGCCGCTGGGGAGTGCTCGTGCTGATCCGGCTCCAGGAGCGGCCTCACCGCTTCAGTGAGCTGCGCCGCGCGATCGGCAGGGTCAGCGAGAAGATGCTCACCCAGACCCTGCAGACGCTGGAGCGGGACGGGCTCGTCCACCGTGACGCCAAGCCGGTGATCCCGCCGCGGGTCGACTACTCCCTCACCGACCTGGGGCGGGAGGCAGCCGAGCAGGTGAGCGCGCTGGCGCTGTGGACCGAACGGCGCATGGACGACGTGCTGACCGCCCGTAAGGCATACGACGAGGCCCGGACGCTCTGAGGCGTCCGGGCCTCGGGCCCCTGAGGGGCGGGTGGCCGAAGGCGGTCAGCCGGCGGTGCTCATCCGACGACCGTCCAGGTGTCGTTGCCCGCGAACAGCGCGCCGAGCTCGCCCTTGCCGTGCTGCTCGACGGCGTTGTCCAACTGCTCGGCCATCAGCGTGTCGTACACCGGGCGGTCCACGGAGCGGAAGACGCCGATCGGGGTCTGGTGCAGGGTGTCGGGATCGGCGAGCCGGGACAGCGCGAACGCGGTGGTCGCCGACGCCGAGTGCGCGTCGTGGACCAGGATCTCCGCCTCGTTCTCCGGCGTCACCGCGACCACCTTCAGATCGCCGGTGGCCCGGTCCCGCACGACGCCCTTCGCATGGTCGGTGCCGAAGCGGATCGGGCTGCCGTGCTCCAGCCGGATCACCGCCTCCTCGGCCTGCCGGCGGTCCTTGAGGACCTCGAAGGCGCCGTCGTTGAAGATGTTGCAGTTCTGGTAGATCTCGACCAGCGCCGTGCCCGGGTGGGCGGCGGCCTGCCGCAGTACCTCGGTGAGGTGCTTGCGGTCCGAGTCGACCGTGCGGGCCACGAAGGACGCCTCCGCGCCGATGGCCAGCGACACCGGGTTGAACGGCGCGTCCAGCGAGCCCACCGGCGTCGACTTGGTGATCTTGCCGATCTCGGAGGTCGGCGAGTACTGACCCTTGGTGAGGCCGTAGATCCGGTTGTTGAACAGCAGGATCTTCAGATTGACGTTCCGGCGTAGTGCGTGGATCAGGTGGTTGCCGCCGATGGACAGCGCGTCTCCGTCACCCGTGACGACCCACACGCTCAGGTCGCGCCGGGACGTCGCCAGGCCCGTCGCGATGGCGGGGGCGCGGCCGTGGATGGAGTGCATCCCGTAGGTGTTCATGTAGTACGGGAAGCGGGACGAGCAGCCGATGCCGGAGACGAAGACGATGTTCTCCCTCGCCAGTCCGAGCTGGGGCATGAAGCCCTGCACGGCGGCGAGGACCGCGTAGTCGCCGCAGCCGGGGCACCAGCGCACTTCCTGGTCGGACTTGAAGTCCTTCATGGACTGCTTGCCCTCGGCCTTGGGCACCAAGGAGAGCGCGTCGACCGTGCCCCCGCCTTCCGTGGACGTCTCAGCCATCGATGGCCTCCTTCAGAGCCGTGGCGAGCTGTTCGGCCTTGAACGGCATGCCGTTGACCTGGTTGTACGAGTCCGCGTCCACCAGGTACTTCGCCCGCACCAGCGTGGCGAGCTGCCCGAGGTTCATCTCGGGGATCACCACCTTCTCGTAACGCTCCAGGACCTCCCCGAGATTCCGCGGGAAGGGGTTGACATGGCGCAGATGGGCCTGGGCGATCGCGCCCCCTGCGCCCCTGATGCGCCGTACGGCCGCGGTGATCGGCCCGTAGGTGGACCCCCAGCCGAGGACCAGCACCCTGGCGTCGCCGTCCGGGTCGTCGACCTCCAGGTCGGGGACCTCTACGCCGTCGACCTTCGCCTGCCGGGTACGCACCATGAAGTCGTGGTTGGCCGGGTCGTAGGAGATGTTGCCCGTGCCGTCCTGCTTCTCGATGCCGCCGATCCGGTGCTCCAGACCCGGGGTGCCCGGGACCGCCCACGGCCGGGCCAGGGTGTGCGGGTCCCGCTGGTACGGCCAGAACACCTCGGTGCCGTCGTCCATCGTGTGGTTGGGGCCGCGGGCGAACCGCACGCTCAGATCCGGCAGCTCCTCCGTGTCCGGGATGCGCCACGGCTCGCTGCCGTTGGCCAGATAGCCGTCGGAGAGCAGGAACACCGGGGTCCGGTAGGTCAGCGCGATCCGGGCCGCCTCCAGGGCCGCGTCGAAGCAGTCGGCCGGCGTGCGCGGCGCGACCACCGGGACCGGGGCCTCGCCGTTGCGCCCGTACATCGCCTGGAGCAGGTCCGCCTGCTCGGTCTTGGTGGGCAGGCCCGTGGACGGGCCGCCGCGCTGGATGTCCACGATCAGCAGCGGCAGCTCCAGCGACACCGCGAGACCGATCGTCTCGGACTTCAGGGCCACACCGGGGCCGGACGTCGTCGTCACGGCGAGCGACCCGCCGAAGGCCGCGCCCAGCGCGGCGCCGATGCCGGCGATCTCGTCCTCGGCCTGGAAGGTCCGCACACCGAAGTTCTTGTGTCGGCTCAGCTCGTGCAGGATGTCCGAGGCCGGCGTGATCGGGTACGACCCCAGGAACAACGGCAGGTCCGCCTGCCGGGAGGCCGCGATCAGGCCGTACGCCAGGGCCAGGTTGCCGGAGATGTTGCGGTACACGCCCGGCGGGAACGCCGTGGCGGCCGGGGCCACCTCGTAGGAGACGGCGAAGTCCTCCGTCGTCTCGCCGAAGTTCCAGCCCGCCCGGTACGCGGCGATGTTGGCCGCCGCGATGTCCGGCTTCTTGGCGAACTTCGAGGTCAGGAACTTCTCCGTGCCCTCGGTGGGCCGGTGGTACATCCAGCTCAGCAGCCCCAGCGCGAACATGTTCTTGCTGCGTTCGGCCTCCTTGCGGCTGAGGTCGAAGTCCTTCAGCGCCTCCACCGTCAGGGTCGTCAGCGGCACCGGATGGAGGCTGTAGCCGTCGAGCGAACCGTCCTCCAGCGGGTTGCTGTCGTACCCGACCTTCTGCATCGCCCGCTTGGTGAACTCGTCCGTGTTGACGATGATCTCCGCGCCGCGCGGCAGATCCCCGACGTTCGCCTTCAACGCGGCCGGGTTCATCGCGACCAGCACGTTCGGCGCGTCACCGGGGGTGAGGATGTCGTGGTCGGCGAAGTGGAGCTGGAAGGACGAGACACCCGGCAGGGTGCCGGCCGGGGCGCGGATCTCGGCCGGGAAGTTCGGCAGCGTCGACAGGTCGTTGCCGAACGACGCCGTCTCCGAGGTGAAGCGGTCACCGGTGAGCTGCATGCCGTCACCCGAGTCCCCCGCGAACCTGATGATCACCCGGTCGAGGCGACGGACGTCCTTCGCTCCCGCCGGTTTGCGCTGCTCTCCCAGGACTGTTCCGTCGGCCTGCTCCGCTGGGCTGCTGACCTGGCTGGTCACTGAACTGGACCTCCTCGAGGCGCTGTCCGGGACCGGCCCTCCCGCAGGCCGTCCCTGGATCAACCCTACGTCCGTAAAGGTCGCCTTCCTCAGGCCATTCGCATCTTGGACACGACTTCGAGATCCCGGTGTGCCGACGTGTCCCGCCTTTTACCCGGATTCCCTCCGGTCCCCGAGTCCGGCTGCCCGCCCCCGGCCCTTCGCTCCAAAGGACGCCGTCCGCTCGTCGGCGGTTCGGCCGGGGGCAGACCTGCGGTCAGGAGTTGAGATAGGTGAGCACGGCCAGCACCCGGCGGTGATCGCCGTCGCTCGGGGACAGGCCCAGCTTCATGAAGATGTTGCTGACGTGCTTCTCCACGGCCCCGTCGCTCACCACCAGCTGCCGGGCGATCGCCGAATTCGTCCGCCCCTCGGCCATCAGCCCCAGGACCTCCCGCTCGCGCGGGGTGAGCCCCGCGAGGACGTCCTGCTTCCGGCTGCGGCCGAGCAGCTGGGCGACCACCTCCGGGTCCAGGGCCGTACCGCCCTGGGCCACGCGCACCACCGCGTCCACGAACTCACGCACGTCGGCCACCCGGTCCTTGAGCAGATAGCCGATGCCGCGGCTGGAGCCGGCGAGCAGCTCCGTGGCGTAGCGCTCCTCCACGTACTGGGACAGCACCAGCACCCCGACACCCGGATGCGCCTTGCGCAGCTGGATGGCGGCCCGCACCCCCTCGTCGGTGTGCGTCGGCGGCATCCGGACGTCGGCCACCACGACGTCCGGGAGCTCGCCCTGATCGTCCAACTCGGTGATGGTCTTGAGCAACGCGTCACCGTCGCCGACCCCGGCCACGACCTCGTGCCCCCGGTCGGTCAGCAGCCGGGTCAGGCCCTCCCGCAGCAGCACTGAATCCTCGGCGATGACCACGCGCACCCTGTCCTCCATGACTTCTCGGCCCCCACCCCTCCTCCGCGCCCGCCCGTGCGGCAGGCCCGGCTGACGGGACCAGCATTCCAGTATCGGGTGGGCGACGCGGAGGGGGTGACGCGAGAAGGTGCGGGGCCGGGCCCACCGCCCGTCCCCGCACACCTGCCGTCCGGTCCCTTCTCGGCGCTCCCGGCGCCCTCGGCCACTGCTCGGCCGTGCCTCGTCCGCGCCTCATTCTCAGCTCAGCCGCCGCCCACCGCTCGCCGCCGGCTCATCGCGTCCGCTCGGCCCGCCACGGCAGCTCCGCCGTCACCCGGGTCGGACCGCCGGCCGGGGAGTTCACCACCAGAATTCCGTCCACCGCGTCCAGTCGCTCCGCCAGCCCGGCGAGTCCGGAGCCCCCGGACGCATCGGACAGGTCGGCACCACCCACACCGTTGTCCTCGACCTGCACCATCAGCCGGTTCTCCGTCCGCCACACCTCCACGGACGCCCAGGTCGCCCGCGCGTGCTTGCTGATGTTCTGCAGCAGCTCCGAGACCGTGAAGTACGCGATGCCCTCGATCGCCGGCGCCGGGCGCTCGGTCAGATCCACCTCCACCCGCACCGGGACCGTGCACCGGGAGGCCACCGACGACAGGGCCGCATCCAGCCCCCGGTCGGTCAGCACGGCCGGGTGGATGCCGCGTGCCAGGTCCCGCAGCTCCTGCAGCGCCGTCTTCACCTCGCCGTGCGCCTCGTCCACCATGTGCGCCGCGGCCCGCGGGTCCTCCCGCAGCTTCTCCTTCGCCAGCCCCAGATCCATGGCCAGGTTGACCAGTCGGGCCTGCGCCCCGTCGTGCAGATCGCGCTCGATGCGCCGCAGGTCCGCCGCGGCCGTGTCGAACACCACCCCCCGGTCGGACTCCAGCTCCACCACCCGCGTCACCAGCCGCGACGGCCCGAGCAGGCCGTGCACCAGCAGCCGGTCCACCATGGTCAGCGCGCGCACGATCCACGGCGTGGCGATGGTGAACAGCAGTCCGATCAGCGCGGTCACCGTGATCTCGAAGGGGTTGTCCAGATAGATCTGGTGCTGCCCGTCGCCGTACAGCTGGATCCCGCCCTGACCGGTGTACGTCGGGAACACCCAGAACCACAGCGGATACGTCAGCAGCGACCAGCCGATCGTCCAGACGGTCACCGAGACGACGAAGGAGAACGTCGCCCACGGCAGATGGAGCACCGCGTACAGCAGGGCCCGCCACGAGGCGCCGCTCTTCAGCACCGCCCCCATCCAGGCCGCGAACCCCTGCCGCCTCATCCGCAGCGGCTCCGGCTCGGCCACCTCCAGGCCCAGCAGACCCCGGGCCCGCGTCCGCTCCAGCGCCCCGAACCCGCGGCATCCGGCGAGCCCGGCGGCCAGCACCGGGACACCGAGGAAGGTCACCAGCAGACCGGCGCCCAGCGACACCATCGTGACCGCGTAGGTGAAGAGCAGAATGCCGATCGGCAGACTCAGCAGTACATATCCCAGCTCGCGCCAGGTCCGTCCCTCGACCGGGGCCCGCAGCACGGTCGGCAGCCGGTGCCGCCGCTCACCGGCCCTCCCGGAGTGCCCGGCGGGCGTGCTGTCGAGCCCGTAGCCCTGTCCGTACTCCGTGGCCATCGGCGTCGTCCTTCTCCTCGTCCGGCGGTGCTGTCGTATCTCCAGACTGCTGGGCCGCAGGTCGGCGGACCATGGAGTACGTCGCAGTCTTGGACGGGGGTTTTCCCCACCCTCTCGGCCCACGACCGCGGGTCTCCGCCTACGACTGCGGGCGGGCCGTCCGCGCCTCCTCGGCGAGGGCGCCTGAGCGGTCCCGCCACGGCAGCTCCGCCGTCACCGTCGTCGGGCCGCCCTCCGGCGACTCCACGACGAACAGGCCGTCCACCGCGCCCAGCCGGTCCGCGAGACCCCGCATCCCCGTACCGCCGTCCAGCCTCGCGCCCCCGCGGCCGTCGTCCTCCACCTGGATGAGCAGCCGCCCGTCCGCCCGCCACACGTCGACCGTGGCCGAACGCGCCGCGCTGTGCTTGCTGACGTTCTGCAGCAGCTCCGAGACCGTGAAGTACGCGATGCCCTCGATGGCCGCGGCCGGCCGCTCGGCGAGATCGACCGTCACCTTCACCGGCACCGTGCAGCGCGAGGCGACCGACGACAGGGCCGCGTCCAGCCCCCGGTCGGTCAGCACGGCCGGGTGGATGCCGCGTGCCAGGTCCCGCAGCTCCTGCAGCGCCAGCTTCACCTCGCCGTGCGCCTCCGCGACCATCGACGCCGCCGCGTCGGGGTCCTCCAGCAGCTTCTCCTTGGCCAGCCCCAGCCCCATGGCCAGGTTGACCAGCCGGGCCTGCGCCCCGTCGTGCAGATCGCGCTCGATGCGCCGCAGGTCCGCCGCGGCCGTGTCGAACACCACCCCCCGGTCGGACTCCAACTCGGCTATGCGCCGCTCCAGTTCGTCGGAGGGGGAGAGCAGGCCGCGCACCATGGCCCGGTCCGCGTTGGCCAGCCCCCGCGCGATGAACGGCAGCACCGGCCACAGCACGAACAGCGAGGTCAGGGTGACGGTGAAGGTGACGATGCCCCACGGCAGCCGTATCGCCCCGTAGAGCATCGTGCGCCAGCCCACCGGGTCCTTCAACGCCATCCACACCCGTGGCAGAAACCCTCCGGCACTGCGCAGCGGCAGTCGGCTCGGCTCCTCCACCCGCACCCCGAGCAGCGCCCTGGCCCGTGTCCGCTCCGCCCTGCCCAGCCACCGCGCGCCCGCCAGACCGGCCGCGAGCAGCGGGAACCCGACCACCGTGACCGTCAGTCCGAGGCCGGTGAACAGCGCGGTCACGACATAGGTGAAGCCCACCAGCGCCGCCGGGAGGTTCGCCAGGAGGTGGGCGATCTCCTTCCAGGTGTGCCGGTCGTAGGCGAGGCGGGCCGGCGGCGGACGGTCGTCGGGAGCGGGGAAAGGTTCGGTCATGGGTCTTAGCGTGCCCGGCCACGGGAACCCGCGCCATGAGGTGGGCCCCTGAGATGCACGGGGGAAATCCCCACCTCCTGCATCCGGGGGCGACGGGCTGCTTACGGCCTCCTTATAAGGGCCTAGACTCCCGTGCGTACAGATCGTCGACAGCGAGGGGCGGACGTGCGGGAACCGATCGGCGTCGAGCCGACCGTGATCGCTTCGCGGTACGTCGCGGCGGAGTACTTCCAGGCGTATTCGGTCGTCGGGCTGCTCGCCGTCGTCGGTGCGCTGTTCGTCGCTGTCGCCTTCGGCGCGGGACGCCTGCTGCGGCCGGTGGTCCCCACCCCCGAGAAGCTCATGACGTACGAGTGCGGAGTCGACCCCGTCGGTGAGGGCTGGGCCCACACCCAGGTCCGCTACTACGTCTATGCCTTCCTCTACGTGATCTTCGCGGTCGACTCGATCTTCCTCTTCCCCTGGGCCACCGTCTTCGCCGCCGACGGTTACGGCGCGACCACCCTGGTGGAAATGTTCATCTTCCTCGGTTTTCTCGCCGTCGGCCTGCTGTACGCATACAAGAAGGGCGTCCTGACATGGACGTGACCCCCGCCAACCCGACGGGCATCGGGGCGGGCCCCGGGGCGGCACCCGGGGCGGGCGCCGAACCGGTGCTGCTGCCGGATCCCGCCGTACTTCCCGCCGAGGGCGGGGGGAAGCTCGGCGCGCTCTCCCGGCTCGCCCCCGAGCCGATGAAGGTCATCCTCAACTGGGGCCGCCGTTATTCGCTCTGGGTCTTCAACTTCGGCCTCGCCTGCTGCGCGATCGAGTTCATCGCCGCGTCGATGGCCCGCCACGACTTCATCCGCCTCGGTGTCATCCCCTTCGCGCCGGGGCCGCGCCAGGCCGACCTGATGGTCGTCTCCGGCACGGTCACGGACAAGATGGCGCCCGCGGTGAAGCGCCTGTACGAGCAGATGCCCGAGCCGAAGTACGTCATCTCGTTCGGCGCGTGCAGCAACTGCGGCGGCCCGTACTGGGACTCCTACTCCGTCACCAAGGGCGTCGACCAGATCATCCCGGTCGACGTCTACGTTCCCGGTTGCCCGCCGCGGCCCGAGGCGCTGCTCCAGGGGGTCCTGAAGCTCCAGGAGAAGATCGCGCGGGAGTCGCTGGGGGAGCGGTACGGGGCGGGCGCCCGGGGCGCCCCGGGCGCCCCGGGCACGCGGGGTGCGTCGGTGGCGGCGCTGCGGAGCGGATTGGTGAAGCCGCCGACGCCGGGGGAGTCCGGTGCGGCGACGTCCGGCGAGGGGGAGGACCGGTGACCGCGGTCGGCTGGCTCCTCGCCGACGTCGAGGAGCTGTTCGGTACGGAGGCCACGGCCGAGGAGTCGTACGACGTCCTGGCCGTCGACGTCCCGCCGGCCTCCTGGATCCCCGCCCTGGAGGCCGCCCGTGACCGGCTCGGCTGCACGTACTTCGACTGGCTGAGCGCGGTCGACGAGCCCGGCACGGGCTTGTGCGTCACCGCGCACGTCGTCGCCCTCTCCCCGGTACGCCGCCTGCTGCTGCGGACGACGGTCCCGCACGAGGCCCCGACGCTGCCCTCCGCCGTGGACGTCTACGCGGGGGCCGCCTGGCACGAGCGCGAGACGTACGAGATGTTCGGCGTCGACTTCACCGGCCACCCGGCCCTGGAGCACCTGCTCCTGCCGGACAACTTCGAGGGCCACCCGCTGCGCAAGGACTTCGTCCTCGCCGCCCGCGTCGCCAAGGCCTGGCCGGGCGCCAAGGAGCCCGGGGAGCCTGCGGCGGGTGCCGAGCACGGCGGCCCGAAGCGCCGCCAGATGCTTCCCCCGGGCGTCCCCGACCCGAACGAATGGGGTCCCCTGAAGGGCCGGCTCCCCCCGGCTCCGTCCCGCCCGGCCCGCGGCGCGGGGCGGGCGGCCGCCGGCACGGGACGCACCCCCGGCGAACGTCCGGTGCGCCGTACCCGTACGGCGGCGCAGGGCTCGGCGAGCCAGTCCGCCCCGGCAGGAACCGAGGGCGGCTCCGAGGACCGGACCGAGGGCCGGACCTCACCGTCGCCGCGCCGCACCCGCTCGGCCGCCGAGGGTTCCGCGAGCCAGCGGGTCGGCCGGGCCGCCCCCGAAGCGCCGGCCGCCGACACCGCGGCACAGCCCGGAACGGTCGCGCCGACCACCCCGACCGCGCCTCCCGTCCGTCCCGCGCGGCCTCCGCGTCGTGCCCGCAGCGCGAGCGAGGGTTCGGCGTCCCAGCGCGCCGAGGCGTCGCCGCCGGAGCCCGCCGAAACAGAGGCGCCGGACGAGTCCGGGACGTCGGGCACCGAGCCCGCTGCCGCCCCGCGCAGCCCGGACGCCCCCTGGCACCACGCCCGTCCCGCCTTCACCCGCCCCGGACGCGACCCCGAGCCCGGTCCGGAACCGAAAACGGAATCGGGCCCCCCGGCCCCCGATGACCCCGACCCCTCAGGAGGTTCGTAGTGAACGACGTACTCGACGTCGCCCTGCGACTCCTGGTCGTCTTCGTCGTCTTCCTCGCCTTCCCCCTGATCGTCGGGCAGACCGAGCACAAGGTGATGGCCCACATGCAGGGCCGGCTGGGCCCGATGTACGCGGGTGGCTTCCACGGCTGGGCCCAGCTCATCGCCGACGGCGTGAAGTTCGCGCAGAAGGAGGACGTGGTCCCGGCCGGTGCGGACCGCCGTGTCTTCCAACTCGCCCCGGCCGTCGCCCTCCTGCCGTACCTGCTGGTCCTGCTCGCCATCCCGATCGGGCCGGGCGAGGGCGCCGTCGGGCAGGTGCTGGACGCGGGCGTGTTCTTCGTGCTCGCGGTGATGGGCGTCGGCGTCCTCGGCTCGCTCATGGCCGGGTGGGCCTCCGCCAACAAGTACTCCCTCCTCGGCGGCCTGCGTACCGCTGCCCAACTCCTCGCCTACGAACTGCCGATGCTGCTCGCCGCCGCCTCGGTGGCGATGGCGGCCGGCACCGTCTCGCTCGTCGGAGTCCTCGACGCCTTCGCGTGGTGGTGGCTGCCCTGGCAGATCATCGGCGCGATCGTCTTCTTCGTCGCCGGCCTCGCCGAACTCCAGCGTCCGCCCTTCGACATGCCCGTCGCCGACTCGGAGATCATCTTCGGGGCGTACACCGAGTACACCGGCCTGCGGTTCGCGCTCTTCCTGCTCGCCGAGTACGCCGGGATCGTCGTCCTGTGCGCCCTGACCACCGTCCTCTTCCTGGGCGGCTGGCACGGGCCGTGGGGCGCCGACGGCCTCGGCTGGGTCTGGACCCTGCTGAAGACCGCGGTCCTCGCCTTCGTCGTCATCTGGCTCCGTGTCACCTATCCCCGGCTGCGCGAGGACCAGTTGCAGAAACTCTCCTGGACCCTCCTCGTCCCCCTCGCCCTCGCCCAGATCGCCCTCACCGGCGTCGTCAAGGTGGTGATCTCCTAGCCATGGCTCCACTTCCCGGCTTCTCCGGCTTCCCCGGCTCCGGCCTGGCCAAGGGCCTGGCCGTCACTCTGCGGACGATGACGAAGAAGTCCGTCACCGGCCAGTACCCGGACACCCAGCCCGACCTCGCGCCCCGCACCCGCGGTGTGATCGGTCTGTTCGAGGAGAACTGCACGGTCTGCATGCTGTGCGCCCGCGAGTGCCCGGACTGGTGCATCTACATCGACTCCCACAAGGAGACCGTCCCGGCGACGACGCCCGGCGGCCGTGACCGCAGCCGCAACGTCCTCGACCGCTTCGCCATCGACTTCTCCTTGTGCATGTACTGCGGTATCTGCATCGAGGTTTGTCCTTTCGACGCCCTGTTCTGGTCACCCGAGTTCGAGTACGCCGAGACCGACATCCGCGAACTCACCCACGAACGCGACAAGCTCCGTGAGTGGATGTGGACGGTCCCGGCCCCGCCGGCCCTCGACCCCGCCGCAGAGGAACCGAAGGAACTCGCCGCCGCCCGCAAGACGGCCGACAAACTGGCCGCCACCCAGGCCGCCGCGGAGACCGATCCGCAGACCGGGCCGCCGACCGATCCGCCGGCCGCCGGCCCGACCGAGCCGAAGGGGGAGGAGCCGTGACCCTCGCCGCAGCCGTCGGCACGGCCCCGCAGGGTTTCCTCTCCCCGACCGGTGTGGAGATCGCCTTCCTCCTCGTCGGCCTGGTCACCTTCGGCGCCGCCGTCGTCACCGTCACCACCAGGCAGCTGGTGCACGCCGCCCTGTGGCTGGTGGTGGCCCTCGGCGGACTCGCCGTCGAATACCTCCTGCTCACGGCCGAGTTCATCGCCTGGGTGCAGGTCCTCATCTACGTGGGTTCGGTCATCGTCCTCCTGCTGTTCGGTCTGATGCTCACCAGAGCCCCCATCGGCCGCTCCCCGGACGCCGACTCCGGCAACCGCTGGGTCGCCCTCGCCGTGGCCGTCGCCGCCGCTGCCGCCCTGGTCTGGGTCGTCGTCGACGCCTTCCGCACCACCTGGATCGATCTGGACGGCGCGCCCGCAGGCTCCACCGATGTGACGGGCGCGAGCCTCTTCCAGCACTGGGTCCTCCCCTTCGAGGCCCTCTCCGTCCTCCTCCTGGCCGCCCTCGTCGGCGCGATCGTCCTCTCCCGCAGGGCGAAGGCGGGCACCCCGGGCGACACGGAGGGGGGCCGCTGATGCACCTCGCCTATCCCGCCGTACTGTCCGCCCTCCTGTTCTGCACCGGCCTGTACGGAGTCCTCGCCCGCCGCAACGCGATCCTGGTCCTCATGTCGGTCGAGCTGATGCTCAACGCCGTCAACCTGAACCTGGTCGCCTTCGACGTCTGGCTCAGCAAGGCCGCCGAGGAGACCCTGCACTCCGGTCAGGCCCTCGCCCTGTTCACCATCGCCATCGCCGCCGCCGAGATCGGCATCGGTCTGGCGATCGTCCTCGCCGTCCACCGCAGCCGCGGGACCGCGGACATCGACAAGCTCCGCGACACCGCCGAGGGCCACGACCCCGACGACCCCGACAGCGACGCCGACGCCCCCACGACCCGGGCGGCCGTCACGAAGGCTGAGGCCACCGCGTGACCACGACCACCCTCGCCGTCCTCGTCCCCCTCCTTCCCTTCCTCGGCGCGATCGCCGGACTGCTCCTGGGCCGCACGGCCCCCGGTTTCGTCCGCCCGCTCGCCGTCCTGCCGACCGTCGCCTCCCTCGTGCTGGCCGCCGCGGTCGCCGCGCGCCAGGGGGGCGACGGGGCCGTCGACGCCGCCACCGAGCTGACCCCCACCGGTTCGGTCCCCATCGAACTCGCCCTGTACATCGACGGCTTCGCCGCCCTCACCGCCGTGCTCGTCGGTGTCGTCGCCACCTGCGTGCAGATCTACTCGACCGGCTACCTCCGCGACGACCCGCGCTATCCCTCCTACGCGGCCCTCGTCTCCCTGTTCACCTCCGCGATGCTCCTCGTCGTCTACTCCGGCGACCTGATGGTGCTGCTGGTCGGCTGGGAAGTCATGGGCATCTGCTCCTACTTCCTGGTCGGCCACTACTGGGAGACCCCCGAGGCCCGCGCCGCCTCCCTCAAGGCATTCCTGGTCACCAAGCTCGGCGACGTCCCCTTCCTCATCGGCCTGTTCGCCCTGGCCACCGACGCCGGGTCGTTCCGCATCACCCGCATCCTCGGCACTGTCGCGAACGGCGGCATCGAACACCCCACGCTGATCGCCCTGCTGCTCCTGGCGGGCGTGGCCGGCAAGTCGGCGCAGTTCCCGCTGCACACCTGGCTCCCCGACGCGATGGCGGGCCCGACCCCCGTCTCGGCGCTGATCCACGCCGCGACGATGGTCGCCGCCGGTGTCTACTTCGTCGCCCGTCTCCTCCCGCTCTTCGAGGCATCCCGGGCCGCGATGACCGTCCTTGCCGTCATGGCCGCCGTCACCATGGTCGGGTCGGCGCTCGCCGCTCTCGCCCAGGACGACATCAAACGGGTCCTCGCCTACTCGACGATCGGTCAACTCGGTTACATGACCGGCGCACTCGCTCTCGGCGACCGCGGAGCCGCCGTCTTCCACCTCCTGTCCCACGGCGCCTTCAAGGCGCTCCTGTTCCTCGCCGCCGGCGTGATCATCCACGCCGCCGGCACCAACTCGCTGGCCGCCATGTCCCGCATGAGCCACCTGCGCGACCGCGTCCCGGACGCCTACTGGACGATGACCGTGGCGCTCCTCGCGCTCGCCGCGATCCCGCCGTTCAGCGGCTTCTTCTCGAAGGAGGCCGTCCTCGGAGCCGCCGAGCACGTCGTCACCGGCCACACCGAACAGGCCTCCGCCGCCGCGGGCTGGATCGTCCTCCTCGCAGGCCTGGCCACCGCCCTGCTCACCGCGGCGTACGCGGTGCGCCTGTGGCTACTGGCCTTCCGCGGGCACGGCACCGAGGCCCCCGACCACGGCAGGCAGCCCCTCACCATGACCGCCGTGCTGTGGGTGCTCGCCGTCCCGTCCCTCGCGCTCGGCGGCTTCGGCTTCCGCGCACTGCCCGGCTGGTTCGACGGCCACGACCTGACCCCGACCCTCACCACCTCCGTGCTCGGCACGGGCGTGGCCCTGGTCGGCGGCATCGTCACCTACGCCACCTGGCGCCACACGACCGCACACGCCGCCCGCATCCCTCTCGGTGCCGTCGCCGCCCATCCGCACGGCGACGCCGGGCAGGTCGAGGCGGAAGCCGTCGCCAGTCACGAACCCGCCTACGGGGACATCGCGTACGCACCGGACCCGTCGGACCCCGGACGGCTGCTGCTCGGCCCGCTGCACCGCCACGCGGCCGCCGGCTTCCACCTCGACGCCGTGTACACGACCCTCTTCGTCCGCCCCGTCCAGGCTGCGGCCTCTCTCGTCCGGTTCCTCGACCGTGAGGTCGTCGACACCTATGTACGCGGCGCGGGAACGCTGCCCCGGTGGCTCGGGACCGCCGTGCGACGCGCCCAGACCGGCAATCTGCAGACCTATGTGAGCGCGCTGCTCGCCGGCACCGTCGTCCTCGCGGTCGCCGTCGTCCTCGCGGCGACGGGAGCGTGAGCAGACGTGATCGATATCAGCGAGTCCGTGATGCAGTTCCTTCTGGCGTTCCTCGTCGTCGGCCCGCTCCTCGGCGCCGCCGCCGCTCTCCTGCCGGCTCCGCCCGGACTCAAGGGCACATCACCCGACCAGGCCGTGCTCCGGCACGGCGTGACGGTCACCGGCGCCGTCCTCGTCGCGGCGATCGTCCTCGCGCTCGGCTTCGACCACGACCAGCCGTCGAAGATGCAGGCCACGACCGACATCACCTGGATCCCCGCACTTGACGTACGGATCCACCTCGGCACCGACGGCATCTCCCTCCCCCTTCTGGCCCTGACCGCGCTGCTGACCTTCCTCAGCGCGCTGTACACCTACTTCAAACCGCCCACGGGACCGTCCCCGAAGGCATTCGTCGCCCTGCTGCTCGTCCTCGAATCCGGCACCCTCGCGGCCTTCGCCGTCCTGGACCTGATCCTGTTCTTCCTCGCCTTCGAGATGGTCCTGGTCCCGATGTACTTCCTCATCGCCCGCTGGGGCGGCGAGGGCCGGGCCGAGGCCGCCTGGAAGTTCATCCTCTACACGCTGCTCGGCTCCGTGGTCATGCTGCTCGGCCTGCTCCTGATCGGAATCAGGGCGGGCACATTCGACATGGTGGCACTCGCCACTGACAACGGCCGGTCACTGACCGTATCCGTGCAGGTCATCGCCGTTCTGGCGATCGGGATCGGGCTCGCGGTCAAGACCCCGATGTGGCCGCTGCACAGCTGGCTGCCCGACGCCCACACCGCCGCCCCCACCGTCGGCTCGGTCCTGCTGGCCGGCGTCCTGTTGAAGATGGGCACATACGGGTTCGTACGGATCCTGCTCCCCGTCGCACCGGAGGGTTTCCGCACCTTCGCGCCCTACCTCGGCGCTTTCGCCGTCGTCGGCATCATCTACGGGTCCCTCGCCTGCCTGGCCCTCGCCAAGGAAGGCGCCAAGGGCGACCTCAAACGCCTCATCGCCTACTCCTCCGTCGGCCACATGGGCTTCGTCCTCCTCGGCATCGCCACCATGACCCCGACCGGTGTCAACGGCGCCCTGTTCGCCAACATCGCCCACGGCCTCGTCACCGGCCTGCTCTTCTTCCTGGTCGGCGCCCTCAAGGAGCGCACCGGCACCGTCGACCTCGACACCTTGGCCCGCCCGTCGTCCGACCGGCGCGCCCCAGCGACCGGCGCCGCCCTCTACGGCAGGGCACCGCGCCTCGGCGGACTGCTCGCCTTCGGCGCCGTCGCCTCCCTCGGCCTGCCCGGCCTCGCCGGATTCTGGGGTGAGATGCTGGCCCTCTTCGGCGCCTTCGACCCCGCCGCCGGGCTCAGCCGCCCCGCCTTCCTCACCTTCATGTCGATCGGCGCCTTCGGCACCCTGCTGACCGCCGCGTACCTGCTGATCGTGGTCCGCAGGGTCTGCATGGGCGCCAAGCCGCAGCACGCCCCGGCCCTCCCCGACGTCCGCGGCTACGAGTTCGCTGCCTGGACCCCGCTCGTCGTCCTCACCGTCGTCACCGGACTGTGGCCCGGCGCCCTGATCGGGCTGACCGACCCGGCCGTGCAGCAGCTCCTCGCAGGAGGCACCCGATGAGCTCCCTCGTCCAGTCCGTCGACTGGCTGGCCATCGCACCGCCCACCATCGCGGCCGTCGTCGGACTCGTCGTCCTCGTCACCGACCTGTTCGTCAGCGAGGCCAGGAAACAGCTGCTCGGCGGGCTCGCGGTCGCCGGACTCGCCGCCGCCACGCTCATGCTGCTGCCCCTCCTCGACGCCGACCGCAGCACGTTCTGTCTGGTCGGCGATCCCGGAGTGTGCAGCTACACCGCCGACCGCTTCGCCCTCGTCATCCAGTTCCTGGTGCTCGGCGGCGCGCTCCTGACCGCCCTCCTGTCGGCCACCGTCCTCAAGGACGCCGACAAGCGGCTCCCCGAGGGCGAGTACTGGTTCCTGCTCCTGTCCTCCGCCGCGGGCGCCGCCCTCCTGCCCGCCGCCCGTGACCTCGCGACCCTCGTCGTCGCCCTGGAGGTCGCCTCCCTGCCCGCCTTCGCCCTGGTCGGCCTCCGCCACGGCAACCGGAAGTCGTCCGAAGCGGCCCTGAAGTTCTTCCTGTCCTCTGTCACCGCCACCGCGGTCAGCCTCCTCGGCATCAGCTTCCTCTACGCCGCCACCGGGACCCTCCACCTCACCCTGGTCGCCGAGCGCGTCCAGACCGTCGACGGACAGCTCCACACGCTCGCCCAGACCGGTGTCGTCCTCACCCTCGTCGGCTTCGCCTTCAAGACGGCCGCCGTCCCCTTCCACTTCTGGGTGCCCGACACCTACGTCGGAGCCCCCCTGCCCATCGCCGCCTACCTGTCCGTCATCGGCAAGGCGGTCGGCTTCACCGGCCTGATCCTCGTCACCGTCGTCGCCCTCCCGTCGTACGCCGACGTCTGGGGCCCGGCGCTCGCCGTGCTGGCCGCCCTCACCATGACCGTCGGCAACGTCGGCGCCCTCAGGCAGCAGGCCACGCGCGCGTACAGCGCGGTACGCCTCCTCGCCTGGTCCTCCGTCGGCCAGGCCGGCTACCTCCTCGTACCGATCGCCGCCGCCGCGTACTCCGGCGACGCCGAGAAGTCGATCGGCTCCACGCTCGCCTACGCCCTCATGTACGGCGCGGTGAACCTCGGAACCTTCGCCGTCGCCGCCCTCGTCGGCCGCACGCGGTCCCTCAACCGGGTCTCCGACTACCGCGGCCTGTACGCCGCCGCCCCGCTCACCGCCCTGCTCCTGGCCTTCTTCCTGCTGTGCCTCGCCGGACTCCCGCCCGGCATCATCGGCCTCTTCGCCAAGGTCACCGTCTTCTCCGCGGCCGTCGACGCCGGACTCGGCTGGCTCGCCGTCGTCATGGCCGTCAACGTCGTCATCGCCCTGGTCTACTACCTCCAGTGGACGGCACTGCTGTTCCGCGCCCCCGAGGGCGAACCGGCCGAGCACCGCTTCCCGGTCCCGCTCACCGCCGCGATCACCCTCACCGGAGTCCTCGGCATCGCACTGTCCGGCGCGCCCCAGCTGATCCTGCGCCTCACCGGCACCAGCCTCTTCTGACGCTCCGGGCGCCCGGAGACCGCCGGTTCCGGCCACCGGACCGAGCGGCGAGTAAGGCGTCACAGCCGTCGACACAGTCGCCGTCACCCGGAGGGTTTACACGCGCCACCGCGTGCACAAGGGAACTGGAGCCCCCCGCCTGGCGTTGACGAATACGGGAGGGTCCACTGGACGTGAGGCCAGGACACCCGGGGCCCCCGCAGGTCAGAAGGAAGATCAGCGAACCGGGGTCCCCCCGCCGCACGACTTGGAGGACGCAGCGTGCACCGCCGGCACAACGGGCTCAGGACCGCGGTTCTCCTCGGGGGACTGTCCGCGCTCATCATTGTCATCGGCAGCTTCTTCGGCCGCATGGGGCTCATTGTCGCCGTAGTGATCGCCCTGGGCACCAACGCCTACGCGTACTGGAACAGCGACAAGCTCGCCCTGCGAGCGATGCGCGCCCGCCCGGTGAGCGAGTTCGAGGCCCCGGGGCTCTACCGCATGGTCCGCGAGCTCTCCACCCAGGCCCGCCAGCCCATGCCACGCCTGTACATCTCCCCGACCGAGGCGCCGAACGCGTTCGCCACCGGCCGCAACCCGCGCAACGCCGCCGTGTGCTGCACCGAAGGCATCCTGCGCCTGCTGGACGAGCGCGAACTGCGCGGCGTCATCGGCCACGAACTCAGCCACGTCCACAACCGCGACATCCTGATCTCCTCGGTCGCCGGAGCCCTGGCCTCCGTGATCATGTTCCTGGTCAACTTCGCCTGGCTGATCCCCATCGGCCGCTCCGACGACGACGACGGCCCCGGTCTCCTCGGCATGCTGCTGATCATGATCCTGGGCCCGCTCGCCGCCTCCCTCATCCAACTGGCCATCAGCCGCTCCAGGGAGTACGAGGCCGACGCCTCCGGCGCCCAGCTGACCGGCGACCCCCTTGCCCTCGCCAGCGCACTGCGCAAACTGGAACTGGGCACCAAACAGCTTCCCCTGCCGCCCGAGCCCCGCATCGAGACGGCCAGCCACATGATGATCGCGAACCCGTTCCGCCCGGGGCAGGGAATCACGAGGATGTTCTCCACCCATCCGCCCATGACCGAACGCATCGCCCGACTCGAGAAGATGGCAGGTCGCCCGCAGTGAAGACCATCCTGAACATCATTTGGCTCGTTCTGAGCGGCTTCTGGCTGTTCCTCGCCTACCTGCTCGCGGGCGTCCTCCTGTGCATCACGATCATCGGCATCCCGTTCGGCATCGCCGCTTTCCGGATCGGTGTCTACGCCCTCTGGCCCTTCGGGTACACGGCGGTCGAGCGCCGGGATGCGGGCGCCCCCTCCTGCATCGGGAACGTGCTGTGGCTGGTGCTCGCCGGCTGGTGGCTGGCCCTCGGCCACATCGCCACCGGTATCGCCCTGTGCGTGACGATCATCGGCATCCCGCTGGGCATCGCCAACTTCAAGCTGATCCCCGTCTCGTTGCTCCCGCTGGGCCGCGAGATCGTACGGACCGACCAGCCGTTCTCGGCCCGCCTGTAGGACGGTGGAGCGGTACGGCGGGGAGCGCCGGACGAGAAACCGAACCGGATATCCACCTGGTTTTCGGGCAGGGCGCCCGCTGCTTCGGGGCCGGGGTGGATGTCCGCTTCCACAGGGTGGGTCGGGGAGGCCGCAATTTTTTTCCGGGTGATGTGGCGTTGTGCCCTCGACGGTGCCAGGGGCAACCTCGGGCAGGTGTGGCGGTCTGGGAGTGAAGGCGTCATTGGCGGATGGTGACGTAGCCGATCGCTCGTTCGGGTGAGCCTGGTGGGATGTGAAGAGATGGGCAGGCGGCGGGGCTAGGTTCGGCGGCATGTCACGTTTCCGGATGTACCCGACGGCCGCGCAGGAGCAGCGGATGCTGCTGCACTGCGCGCACGCCCGGTA
>NZ_JBFAKH010000097.1:0-24614 GCF_040655635.1 Streptomyces sp. NPDC050388 | reverse complement strand
AAGACCCTCGGCTGGAAGACCCCGGCCGAGGCCCTCAACGAGCAGATACAGTTGATCCCACAGGCCGGTGTTGCGACGACCGGTTGAGTCCGGGCAGTACACCAGTTTCCGGCTGGCCGAACACCTGGATGCGGCCGGTATCGCGGCCTCGATCGGATCTGTCGGCGACGCGTACGACAACGCCCTGATGGAGAGCACGATCGGCCTGTTCAAAACCGAATTGATCAAGCCGCAGCGGCCCTGGAAGACCCTCTCCCAGGTCGAGCTGGCCACCGCCGAGTGGATCGACTGGTACTGCCACCGCAGGCTCCACGGTGCGATAGGCCACGTCCCACCCGTCGAATACGAGACCAATCACTACACGGAACTCACGAAACCCCAGGTCACCACCACAATCTGAGGTCTCTACCGAACCCGGGGCGGTTCATACACCGGCGCCCCGGAGAAGCCGGGTTCCGGCGCCCACCCCGCCCGCGGTTCGAGCAGCAGCCACTCGTCGCCCGCGTGGTCGACGATCTCGCCGCGCACCCCGATACCGGCGCGCGCGTGCTCCTTCGGGTAGCCGTAGGCACGGAACCGGTGATGCCAGATCCCGGCCTCCGTGGTGCACAGGGGGGCCGGGCGGGCGCCGGGCGGTGGGTCACCCGCGAGTTCCAGGACGGCCACGTCCCCCGTGCGGGCCTCGGTGACCGGATGCCAGCCATCCGGCAGCACGGTTGCCCGGAGCGCCTCGACGTGCCGCACGTGCTGGAACCGGACGTACACCGGGCCGGCGGGCGCTTCCTCGCCCCGCCCGATCACATGGGCGCAGGTCAGGACGTGGCGTGGCCCGCACATGACGCCGACTCCGTGCGCCGGACCGTCGAGGGCCTCGCGCCGGATGCTGACCAGCCAGGGCGGCTTTCCCGGCTGACGGCCACGGCTCGTCAGTTCCCCGGGCTCGTTGGCTGAGTCGGCGCACTCTCGGGCCGCGTCCAGCGCAGCCGTACGGCCAAGTGCCCTTCCGCCGCGGTCTTCGCGACGACGGCACCGGCCTCTGCGGTGAACTTCATGCCGAAGTCGATCTCCATCTCCTGCGGGGCGAGGGCGAGCACGCCGTCCACGACCGACCGCAGGGTGGGCAGCGTGGACTCCAGCGACTCCCGAAGCCGTCGCCGGGCCTCGACGATGCCGTCCTCGCGGCGCGAGATCAGCTCTAGGCCCGGGGTGTCGTCGGCGACTTCCACCACGAGTTCGGAGCCCTCCGGCCCCTCGAAGCGCACCAGCTCGCTCACGGGTCCCCCTCCACCCTCGGCCCCGTCCGCACGGCAAGGCCCGGACACTGGGTGCGTAGTCTAGATTCGAACCGGCCTGCTTCACAGGAGAATTCGGATGCGAAGAGGGGGCGTTCGCGCCATCGAAAGGGGGTACGGGACAGGGGCGGGCAAGTACGCCCACCGGCCGGAACGTCGGGATACGCTGCTTTGGACAGCGGTGTGAACAGGGAAGCGGGGGCGTGGATGCCGGCTGTGGACGACCCTGGTGCGCTTGGGTACGGTTCCGGTGCTCAAGCCGCCCTTTCGGCGCTC
Source organism: Streptomyces sp. NPDC050388 (assembly GCF_040655635.1). Classification (NCBI taxonomy): domain Bacteria; kingdom Bacillati; phylum Actinomycetota; class Actinomycetes; order Kitasatosporales; family Streptomycetaceae; genus Streptomyces; species Streptomyces sp. NPDC050388. The sequence continues at coordinate 23,046 of NZ_JBFAKH010000097.1, read as the reverse complement.
GGAGTCTCGCTGCGTCGTGCGACGCAGGCGCTCGCGGAGATACGGGATGACGACGGCGTTGCCGCACTCGATGGGCTGTTCGGTCTGTTCGACGTGCTGGAGGAGGTCCCTGCGCTAGCCACCGGGGTTCCTCGTCTCGTGGCAGCCGCCCGGCCCGGACAGCGGCTGGCGGAAGAGTTGGACAAGCAGCTTGCCGAGCTCACCGCGCTCCACGGACAGGTTCGGGACGACCGAACGGCACTGAAACGGCTGGCCGACACCGAGGACGAGCTGGGCCAACGCCTCGCTGAGCACGCGGAGTTGCGGGAGCGCATCGAGGAGCTGCGCCGCCTCGAACGCCTGGTGGACGCGCTGGACGCGCTGAGCGGACAGCAGCAGGTGGTGGACGAGCGCCTGGAGGTGCTGCGCTCCCGGGACACCTCCGCCGAGCAGGATCTGACCGCGGACTGCGGGGCGTTGGTGCGGCTCAGCGAGGACCAGCTGGACGCGCTCGGCCCGCAGACCCGCGAGGCGTTACGCCTGGCCGAGGAGAGCGACGAGCGGCTCGCCGCGAAGAAGCGGGAGCTGGCCCGGGTCAACGCTGAGCTGGACGAGTCGCACCAGAACCTCGAAGCGGTCCGTGCCGAGCTCGGGGAGCGGATTCCGGAGTGGGGGCGTTACGCGCGGGCGAACCGGGAGTTGGCGGAGGCGTTGTCCGCGTGGGAAGGCGTCGAGGGCAACGACACCGGCGGCGACGGTCGCGGGGACCGGCTTGCCAAGGGCCGGACGGCACTTGAGCGCGCGCGCCGCGTCGCCGCCGATGTGGAGCAGCGCCTCACCGACATCGATCGGGTGCTTCGGGAGGCGCTGGAGGAGAGGGACGGAGACGCGAACGCCGGAGCGGCCTGATCTTCCGGCGGTCAGCGTCCAGGGGGCGGGACGTCGTCGGCGGTGAACGTGGAGCGGTCGGTTGCGGTCGGGGCGGTTCGGAGGCGGCGGGTGAGTCGGACCTCCATGGCGGGGACGAGGCGGCGTACCTCGCGGGCATTGCCGAACCCGTCGGGGTCGGCGCGCCGTCGGGCGTCGAACCACAGCCCGGCTCGCTGGGCGGCTTCCGGTGTGAGGACGTAGCCCTGGGCCGCAAGTCTCCGGCGCAGAACCTCGACGAGCTCCTCGGTGCTGTACGGCCGAAAGTCCACGCGCGTGAAGCGGGAGGCCAGGCCGCTGTTGCTGCGCAGGAACGTGTCCATTTCGCGGGGATAGCCCGCGGCGATCACGACGAGCCGGTCGTTCCAGTGCTCCATCTCTCTGACCAGGGTGTCGATGGCCTCCTTGCCGAAGTCGGCGCCCTGGATGCCAGAACCGGCGGTCAGGCTGTAGGCCTCATCGATGAAGAGCACCCCGTCAAGGGCCTCGTGCACGGCTTCGACGACCTGGGGCGCGGTCTGGCCGACGTACTGGGCGATCAGGTCGGCGCGTGTGGTCTCGACGACATGGCCCTTGCGCAGCAGTCCGAGGTCGCGGAGCATCCCGCCGACGGCCTGCGCCACGGTGGTCTTGCCGGTGCCGGGCGGCCCTATGAACAGCAGATGCGGGGGCGCCGGCAGACTCGTGCCGCGGGCCTGGCGGTGCCGGATGAGGTCGGCGAGGTCGATGAGAGTTTCGCGCACCGAGTCGAGGCCGACCATGTCGTCCAGCTCGGACAGCAGGGTGGCGTTCTCGGGGGCGGGCCGGGACAGGAGGGCGCGGTACTTGTCCGGCAGGTCTTCGACGGTGAGCGGTTGCTCGGTGTCGCCGTCGATCCGGTTGGCCCACTCGGCGAAGATCTTCTCGCTGAGGTTGCGCATGGTGCCGGCGTTGCCGAAGTCGCGGCCGCGCGTGAGGTATAGCTCGGTGGCGACCTGCAGCAGCTGATCGGCCAGCGGCTCGTCCCAGCGCAGGCCGCGATCTGCCAAGAACCCCAGCAGGATGGCGTGCAGCACGTCCGGCGGGTAGTCGTGAAAGGGGATGCGCTCGCCGAACCGGCGGACGAGGCCGGGGTCGGCGGCCAGGAACTCGTCGACCCTGTCCGGGTATCCGGCCACGATCACCACGAGCCGATGGCGGTCGTTCTCCATTCGGGTCAGCAGGGCCCGGATGACCTCCGGGAGGAAGCTGGCGCCGTCGCCGCTCAGGCCGTGCACTTCGTCGACGAACAGCACCCCGTCCAAGGCCTGGTCCACCATGGCGTTGGCGTGTCCGGCGGTCTGTCCGACAAAGCCAGCGGTCAGGTCCTCGAGCTTGGTCTCCACCACATGGCCACGGCTCAGTACACCCAGTTCCCGGTACATCTCGCCGACCAGCCGGGCCACCGTGGTCTTCCCCGTACCGGGCGAACCGGCGAACAGCAGATGGGGGGAGGCCGGTTCGGCGTCCGTGCCGCGTCCCTGCGCGCGCAGCAGCCGTTCGGCGGTCATCCGCTTGCGCAATCGTTCCAGATGGTTCTTCACCTCTTCCAGGCCCTTTCGGTCGGCCAGCTTCTCGTGGGCCGGGCGTGTGTCGCGGTCGGGCGCCCCCGACCGGGCGGATCGGGGCAGCCAGCCGCGCTCGGCCAGCTCCTTACCGCTGAGTGGAGTGTCGCCGAGGGACAGCAGGTTGCTGCGCCAGTTCTTCACGGTGAGCTGTTGGGCCGCCATCGCGCGTACCACGGTGTCCAGTCCGCGCCAGTCGCCGATGCGCAGGCCATGGCGCAGTCGCAACCGCTGGACCAGACGGTGCAGTTCGGCCTCGTCGGGAAAGCCCACGCGGACGGAAGGCGTGGCTTGTCGGCGCAGCCGGGCGGCCAGGCCGGGGTAACCGTGCAGCGATTCGACGTACTCCACACAGGAGTCGAACGTCGGGCGGGCGAAGACCAGGACGACCGGGTGGTCGTAGTCACCGTGCCGGGCCCAGTCGCTGAAGAAGGTGTCCAGCGGGCGGGCGGCGTCGGTGTACCGCAGGGTGCTCTCCGCCTCGGTGAGCACCACGGCCGTACGGTCCGGGGGATTCGCCAGATATCCGGCCAGGGTCATGACGGTGAACGGGTCGGAGAGGGCGCGCGGCGGTCCGGGCTCGGCGGGCGAGCCGGTCCGGTCCGCGGCCAAGGAAACGTTCCGTGTCTCGGCGGGCCCGGCATTCCGCTCCTCCGCGGGCGGGCGGACCACCGCCCGGCCGAACGGGCCGCGCAGTTTGGGATGGCGCATGAGCTCCGGCCCTGCGGAGCCCGCCGATTCCGTCGGCGTCTGCGGCGGCGCGTCGGGCTGGGCGCGGCCGGAGGGCCGGGACCGTTCCTCGGACTCCGGGTCCAGGAAGTACAGGGGCCGACGCTGGGAGCTGTAGGCCACATACGCGCAGGACTGGGCGCGCAGCAGGTGCCACAGCGCCCTGTCCAGGTTCCGTTCCCGGTAGTCGGCGCCGATGAAGGTGTCGTCCACGCCGGGCCCGTACACCACGGTGAACGGTTCGCCGACGCTCAACCGCAGGCCGGCGAAGCGGGAGCCGAGCCGGTCGGTCATGAGGCGCCGTCGGCCGGGCGCTCGCGCAGCGGGGCACTGCCCTTGCCACTGCCCTTGCGGAACCGGCCCAGGTCGAGGGCCTCCGGTTCCGGGACGCCGGGCTCGCTCTCCAGCGCCCCGGTCGGAAGCCCTTCCTCCCCGAGCGCCTGCTGTACCGCCTCGACCCGGCCCCGGAGTTCGTGTTCCGCGGTCGTGTCGTAGTCGTAGGAGAGGACGCGCAGGATCTGCCCGGTCCCACCGTCCGGCGCGGGCAGGACCTGCACCACGATCTTGTTGCCGGTCATGTGATCGAGGACGGCGTGGTACGAGCGGCGCTCGTCCTCATCCTGGTACTCGCCGTCCGCCAGCTCATAGCCGCCGATCCGTGAAAGTGTCTCGGCCACCGAATCGACGAGATTCACGCGGAGCTGTGAGGCGAGCATCTGCATGCCGGCCCGGTCCACGACCTCGCCGAGCCGCTTCTCCAGAACTGCGGCCTCGGCGAGCAGTTCGCGCTGCTCGTCGGCGGTCCTGGCATCGTCCCTGGCCCGGGAGAGCCGCTCGGCCACCTGCCTCCGCAGTTCTTCGAGCTCGCCCTCCGACCAGTGGTTCACGTCGAGTTCGACGTCGGGGAACGGCCGGCCGTCGGGCCCCGTGACCGGCCTGACCTCGTTCTGCGTGATCAGGGTCTCGACCAGGACCAGGGCGTCGGTGGCGGCGTCCTGGGCGAGCCGCCGCTCCAGCTCCCGGTGCTCGATGTCGAGGCGCAGTTCGCTGAGGTCGAGGTAGGCGGCCTGCGCAAGGGAGAGCGCGGCCTCGTACTGCCCGGCGTCGCTGTTGCGCCGCGCCGTGTCGAGGTCCAGGCGGAGTCGGTGGAGCCTGCCCGGGGCGTGCCGTTCGTGCGGCAGGGTGGTGGCGATGAGATCGGCCATCGTGGCGCCGTCGGCCAGCCAGTCCCGGGCGGCGGCCGCGGCACGGTCGCGGTTCCCGGCCATCTCGTCGACGCGTCCGGTCAGGTCGGCGATGTCGCGGCGGCGCTGGTCGCGTTCAGCGGCGAGTTCGCGTTCCAGGGCCGCGCGCTGTTCCGCGAGCATGGTGCGGGTGTCGCGTTCGAGGCGGTCCGCGGTGCCGCGCAGCTCCTGCTGCAGGCGCTCGGACTGCTCGCGCAGCCTGCGTCCGGTGTCCCGCTCCAGCCGCTGGGTGTGGGCCGCGAGGCCGGAGAGCGCCTCCTCGGTGCGGCGGGCCCGCTCCTCCAACTGGGCGCGCGTGCGCGCCTGGTCGGCCTCGGTCTGCCGCCGGACCTCCTCCAGCAGCCTTGGAACGTCGCGCCGGACCTGCTTGAGCTTCTGGGCCGCCCGCTGGGCCCGGTACCACTCGGTCTCGTCCACCAGGATGCGCTTCTTGCCACTCATGATCAGTCGTCCTCACCTGGTCGGTCGGCCGCGATCCGCGCCCGGGGGTTCCGGGGCGTCGCGTCGGGGGTCTCGGGAAGGACAAGCCGCGAACCGGCTTCCTCCACCGCGGAGTCGAAGGCCGCGAGCAGCCCCGGAGGCGGGACTCCGACCAGCAGGGCGGTGGTCCCGTCGACGGTGATCTCGGCGGTACGGGACCTGCCCGTGAAGTCGTATCCGCATCCGGCGAGCCGGGGCGTGAGGTGGTGGACGCGCTGGTTGCTGCTGCCCCGCAGCCCCTTGCCGTCGTCCAGGCCGGCGACGTACTGGCCGTCGATCAGCACGTCCAGGAGACCGAGCAGCTCGGTGACACCGGGTGCGGGCGGGTGGGAGCGCAGCCGGTCCAGGCGGTGGCCGGTGAAGCAGATCACCGAGAGGTCGCGCCATTCGCGGGCCGCGCGGACCAGCGCGGCAAGCCCGGCGGCCTGGGCCATCGGCTCGCCGCCGGAGAGCGTCAGACCCGTCACGCCGGGATCGGCGAGCAACTCCTCGGCCAGCTCGGCAGGATCCACGTGGCGGGCGGCGCGGTCCGGGATCCACTCCGGTGCCAGACAGCCCGCACAGTGGAACGGGCAGCCCTGCACCCACACCACCGAGCGGCGTCCCGGCCCCAGGGAATGGGTGCCGACCCGGGTGGCGGCGACGTTGAGTGTGTGGCCGGTCACGGCAGGTCCCGTTCCGAGGGGGCGGGCCGGTCGGGCCGCGCCGTGGGTCGCGGCGGGGCGCTGCGCCAGGGCCCGTCCTCGTCGGGAGGGAGCGAACCGGGCTGCGGGATCGGCAGGGGGTCGGGCACTCCAGCGACTCCCGGTGCCGGCGACGGCTGCCCGTCGAGGTCCTGCCGGTAGGCGAAGCCGATGCCGTTGATCATGACTTCCTCACCCGGTCGGCAGACGGCGTCCGCGCTGCGTGCCGCTGTGCCGTCCGGGCTGTAGCGCAGGTGCAGCTCGACCCCACGCCGGCCGTCGGCCGCCCGGTAGCGTCGGCCGTACACACGGCCGCTGCCACCGATCTGCGGCGGCACGAGCGCCAACTGCCGCCCGCTCAGGACGATGTGGTCCTGCGGGCCGTCGCCGAGCGGGGGCGACAGGACCAGTACGCCGCTCAGGACCGCCCGGTTGCGCCGCAGCCACAGCAGCACGGCCGCGAGGAAGGCCACCAGTGGAACGCCGATCAGCAGGGGCAGGGTCAGCGGCGAGCCGACCTCGGCCCGCAGCCGCAGCCCTTTCGCCGGTCCGTCCACCGCCGCCGGCACCTCGAACTTCACGTCGTCGAGCGTGGCCGCCCAGGGCGTCGCGACCTTGCCGTGCACGGTGAGGCCGACCTCGTCCTCCCAGGTCCGCCAGACCGGCGGCCAACCGGAGTCGGGCTCGCCCCGCACCTGGACGTCGAACTGCCGTGCAGCGCCCGGTTTCAGGGACACCTGGTCCGGCAGGCCGGTGACCGTGAGCGGCTGTCCGTCCAGGGTCGCCCTGAGGCCGGTCACGGTTAGCGGCAGCCGATTGGTCGTGGCGGTCAACGTCAGTGTGGCCGCCGCACCGCCGCTGTCCAGGTCGAGTGCCTTGGTGGGCGACAGCGTGGCCGTGACGCCCTTGTCCGCGTCCTGCGCGATCAGCCGCGCGGCCTTGCGCGCCCGGGTCCGTTCGGCGGCCCGTCCGAGGTACTCGGAGAGGCTCTGGACCGAATCCGGCCGCAGCTCGCTGGTGTTCGGGATGACGCGGGTCAGCTGCGCGGTGCCGGACTCGTCGGTCGCGAGCGGCAGGGAGTAGGCGGCCAGTTCGTGTCCGTCGGCCAGCTTGTCGGCCCGGTCCCGCAGCGCGTTCCAGGCCGGCCCGTCGGACTTGGGGTACTTGGAGCTCTTCGGCGGATCGTGCTTGCCGTCCGTGAACATCACCACGGAGCCGACCTCCGCGGCGTCGGGTCGCTCTAGCTCGGCCAGGCCACGGTCCAGGGCCGCTCCGATGTCGGTCTGCGCACCCGAGGGACCGGCTTGGGCGGGCAACCTGCCGATGATGCGCTTCGGGTCGGACGGGTGGCCCAGATAGACCGTCTCGGCCTTGTCCCCGAAGGTGAACAGGGCGACGTAGTCCTGCGGCGACAGGCCCGTCAGGAACGGCAGCAGCGCCGACCGGACCGACGAGTACCGCCCCTTGCTCAGCATCGAGCCCGAGACGTCCACCAGGACGACGTAGTCGGCGGGAACCTTGTCCAGGCCGAGCTCGGAGTAGATCTCGGAGCGGCTGGGCGCCGATCCGGCCCGGGTCGGATCGGCGGCCGGACGGGCTACGGCGGGAGTCGTCCCGGACGCCGCGGCGGCCAGGGCCGTGAGCACCAGGGCGGCGAGCCCGGCGACGGCACGGTGGACAGTACGGGCGCGCGTTCGTCCCGGCCTCGGGCGTGGCGGCGGCTTGTTCATCGGATGAGAGCTCCTCGGGCACGGCGGGCGGTGGGGACGGGAGGTGGGGCGGATCAGGTTTCGGGCGGGACGGGCAGTGGGCCGAGCGGAAGGCGGGTCTCGGCGTCCGGGCCCTGCGCGACCGGGCGCAGCACAAGGTCCGCCGCTCCGTCCGCGCCGACGCGGACACCGACCCGGCAGAGCCCGTCCGGTGTGCCGGTGGGCAGCGCGACGTCCGGCAGCGGGACCGGGCGGCCGCCGGGGCCGACGGCCTCGATGCGCAGCGGGCGCCGGGCCGCCGCCTCGGGAAGCACCTCGGCCGGTCGGCCGTCCCGGGCGGCGAACACGGTGTCGCCGCCCGGCTCTAGGACCCCGGGGGCGGCCAGTTCGAGCTCCTCGGTGTGCAGTCGGCCGGCCCTGCGGGTGTGGGTAGTGACGCGGACGGCGTACGGGTAGCGGTCGCAGGGGTCGGCGAGGCCCGCCGCCACCAGGGCGCCGCCGGCCGCCGCGGCGTACCCGGCGTCCACGTCCGCGGGCAGCGGAACCAGCCGGTGGCGCTCGCCCAACTGCCGGGTGAGCGGCTCCAGCCGGGCTAGGCCTCCGGCGAGCAGCAGGGGCGGTTGCTCCATGGCGTCGGGCGGCGCGGCGACCTCGGCCAAGGCCCGCCGTACGGCGTCGATCAGCGGCGGAAGGGACGTCCGTACGGTCCCCGCGGTGATGTCCCCGTCACCCAGGCTGTAGACCAGGGTGTCGTCGAAGGGGTCGGGGCGGCTCATGGCCCGGGCCACGGCGAGCCCCAGTCGGCGGCCGTCGGGGTCGTCTTTGCGCGCGGCGGCGAGCAGGCGGTGCCCTTCCTCGTCGTCGGGCAGACTGGCGGCGGTGAGGAGTGCCGCGTCAAGTGCCGTTCCCAGAAGGCCACTTGGCCCCGTCTCCTCGGCGGTGGCGGGAAGAAGAACCGAAGGGCCGCTCAGCGTGCAGCGTGCGGCGTCGACGGCGCGGGCCCCGGCGTCGCACACGAGGTACTCCCCGGTGTCGGCCGCCTCGCCCGCGGTGTGCCGGACCAGGGCGAGCAGGGCGTGCGCGGTGCCGATCGCCCGCACCCGTGGGCAGCCCGCCTCGGCGAGGGCGTCCGTCGCGGGGCCGGCCAGCGCACGCGCGGTGCGGCGGGACAGGACGACCACGGCCCCGGCGGGCGGACCGTATCGGGCGAGGTAGACGCCGTATGCCTCGCGCAGCGCGGCGACGAGCCGGTCGCGTTCGGCGGCGGGCCGGTCGCGTACGGCGGCGGAGAGCGGCAGTCCCTCGCCCGGCACGTCACCGGGCAGCGGTACCGGAAGCGGCGGCCCGGCGCCGCGCCGCGCGGTGGCGAGCCGGGCGTAACGAGTGCCGATGTCGAGGGCGATGGTGTGCGGTGGGTTCATGGGCGGTCGTCACCTCAGCCCTTCCGCCACGGGAGCCAGGACTTGCTGCCCCGGTCGGGATCGGTGTCGGTGCCGGGTACCGGGCCCCTCGGTGCGTCGTAGGGCAGGCCTGCCGAGGACTTCGGCTTCTGGCGCATGAGTTTGATCCCGCGCTCGACGCTGTCCTTCAGCTCCTCGTGGCCCTCCAGTGCCCGATGCCGGACCAGGTCACCGAAGCGCAGCTGGGAGATGGAGTAGTAGAGCAGGTCACCGAGCGCCTGCTGGCCGGAGCGCCGGTTGAGGTGCCTGGCCAGTCGATGGACCGCGTCACCGCGTCCGGCGTGATCCTGGAGCCAGGGCTTGATCGCCTCGAGCACGGCAAAGGGGTACTCGATGGTCTGCGCGCGCCTGGCATACCGGGAGTGGGGGCTCGCCCGCACGATCGCGTCGCCCAGCTGCTCGGGGGCTGCCGTACGGGTGGCGACGAGCCGGCGGATCTCGGAGGTGTAGGCCAGCCACTGGAGGTCGGGGCGACCCCTCAGACGGTGCTCCCACGGCGCGGGCATGCCGTGGGTGATCCAGTCCCCGGCGTGTGTCAACAGCTCGGCGATACGGCTGAGCAGGGGGCCTTCCAGGCTCTCCAGACCGCCTGCGACCGGGTCGTCCTGAGGGTGGGTCAGCTGCCACAGGACCGGATAGGGCACCTGGTCGAGACGGTTGCCGACCAGCGCCGCGGCCACCGTCTCCTGCCCTCGGCCCGGCAGCCCCAGTCGCCGCAGCAGACGCCTGAGGACGCCAGCGTATTCGGCAGCCGCCTTGCCGTCGTCCGCAAGGAGTCGGGAACGTGGCAAGTCCCACTCGAGCAGGGGGAGTTGGATCAGATCGGCCCAGGCGGCGTGCTTCCCCGCAAGGCCGGGCTGCCTCGGTACGAGCATGTCGATCCGGCGGATCAGGAAACCCCGGTCCTCGTCGGTGCCGCTCTGCCCCGCAGCGACGTCGTACAGCTCTGGTTCGAGCCAGTCGAGCACGTCCGGATTGCGGGCGTGACAGGCGAGGTACAGGCCGGTGCGCCAGGCGGTCGCGGAGACTGCGGCGAACGCCTCGATGCTCTCCTCGTCGCGCGGGGCGGCCGACAGTTCGCGGTGGATCAGGGCGACGCCGCGCAGCCAGTGCGGCGCGTTCGGCTCGGTCACCGAGGCGGGCCGGCGCAGCAGTCTCAGAACCAACCGGTCGTCCAGGGTGCCCCGCTCGGCGTTGACGTCGAGCCAGGCCAGCGCCAGTTCCGGACGGCGGACGAGGACGGCGTGCACGGCGGCGGCGCTGTTCGCGTCTAGGTCCTGCTGAATGGCCTGCAGCAGCGTGCCCCGCGACCGCAGGCCGTTCGGTGCTTCGCGCGCCCCGCCTCCGTCGAGGTAGCCGGTCAGGACCACGGTGTGGGCCTGCCGGTCCCATGACTCCGCGGCGGCCGCCAGGTCGAGGATGCCACGCACCCGCTGCGGGGTCTGGCTCTCGGCGGGCCAGGAGTTGAGCTCGTCCGCGAGGGCCGCACCGACCCGGGGGGACCAGTGCTCCAGGAGCAGGCTCCGGGCCAGCTCGCGCTCTGCCTCGGAGCGGGCGCCGGGCAGGGTGCGGCACGCCAGATGACGCGCAATCTTCGCGGCCTCCGGCTCGATCAGGCTCTCCAACGGGGACCGGCTCAGCAGCCTGGCCACATTGCGCAACTCGCTCGTGCCTTGGTCGATGTCCCCCACCACCATCGCCTGGAGGTCGAGGTCCCGCAGATGCTGCAGCGCCTGTTCGGCGTCGTGCGGGGTGAGCGGGGCCCGATGGGACAGCAGGTGGGACAGCAGCGCCTCGATGCCCTTCTTCTGCCGCAGCCGCAGCAGCTCCGCCACATAGGCACGGCCCTGACTCGTGCAGGGCTCCTGCGGCGGCTGCCCGGCCAGTACGGCATGGCACTGGCTGCCCCGGGGCCGTAGCGCGAAGGTCAGCCGCAGCTCGTGGTCGGCGCCGTGACCGGCCCAGGTCGCGCCGGTCAGCCAGGCGCGGCTGCCGTACGGCAGCAGGGCGCAGATCCCGTCGAGCACGGCGACCCGGGTGACGGCGTTCAGACCGGCGTGCTCCGGGGACAGCGTGATGGCCACGTTCCGCCCTTCGAGGAGCAGTGCGGCGGACCGCGCGGCCCACTCGAACCCGATGTCGTGCTCGATGTACCGGGCCAGCTTCGCGACCGTGGTCGGTGCCGCGTCGAGGACGATGTGTGGCGGGTGCACGGCGCCCGGGTCCGTGGTCGGCCACTCGGTGTCCAGGGCGGCGTCGTAGAGCGAGGACCAGGTCAGCCCGGCGTCGCTGGTCGGATGCCAGTCGACCAGCAGCAGCCGGGCCGAGTAGCTGTTCCGGCCGGTGGCGTCCCGCCCACCCGACCAGGTGGTCTCCACCAGGCCGGTCACGGGCCGGCCGGCCTCGGTGCCGCCGAGAAACGCCACCCAGGGCAGCGCCTCGGGGGCATGGGCGCGGTCGGCGCGTGGCGTCTCCGTGGACGCGGCCCAGAAGTACTTCTGGGCGATGCGGGGTTCCACGCTGCCCGCCTGCACGTCGTAGGCCACCTGCCCCGGTGCCTTGCCCTGGAGGGACCAGGCGGCGTGCACCGAGGCCCCGGCCGGCGGTTCGCTCACTTACGCCTCCACCACTGCTTGCCATCGCGCGGCTGCCGTTCGGCCGTGCCCCGCAGACCTCTCTCAAGGGCCATCAGCGGCTCGATGACGTTGATCGGCGTCGGCGGAGAACCGCAGATCCGCTGGCCGTCCGGCTCCACATTGACGTAACTGCGGTAGTCGAACTGGTTGTTGGCGTTGAGCCGGAAGCCGATGGCGGAGCTGGCGTGGTAGGATATCCGGTCGGGGTGGAAGAAGTTGCCGAGGGCGTCCCGGACCAAGCGGGCGCTGCCGCCGCGGAAGCTGTTGCAGATCCAGTCGAAGAAGCTCTGCGCCTGGTCGCTGGGGACACGCGGGATGGCGCCGACCTGCTCCTGGGTGACCCAGCGGGCCCGCAGCGCCGGCTCGAAGACGTCCGGGTGGTCGAACTTGGTGATGCACACCGCGACGTGGTGCGGCAGCCGGCCGTTGGCGAGGAGCCGGCCCTCGTCGCGCACCCGGGCCGTCATCTGACTGGCCATCCCGTAGAAGTAGTTGATGCTCGCGGTCTGCTGGTTGGCGTCCAGGAGGGGGTCGAACAGGTAGACAAGGCCGCCGCAGCTCGTCAGATGGGTCACGGCCTGCTCGTGCAGATCCTCGGCGACCTGGTTGGACCTGGGGTTGAACGCCTCTCCCGGGAGGTCGAGCACCTCCAGCGCGAACGACATCTGCCGGGGGGTACCGCGGCCCCGGGCGCCCAGTGTCTCGCCGTTGAAGGACCATCTGAGGTCGCGCTGCGCCCGGGTCGCCTGGGGGAACCGCTGCTCCGACACGAGCTGATCCACACTGTCGTGCAGGAACTCCGTGGAGGAGGGGTCCATCCCGGCGACCACCCAGTTCACCCCCTGCCGGCGGTGCTGCATCGCGGCGATGGGTACGGCGCCCAGGAACGTCGTCTTCCCGGAACCGGAGGCTCCCCACACGCCGATCCTGACACCGACGGGAGCGGGCCCGTGCAGCTGGGGTATGGCCTGCGGTGGCTGGATCCGGTCGGCCACGGTATGGCTGTCGAGGGCGGCGGGCTGGTGCGGCTGGTGTTCGGGGCGAGAGGGCGGGACGGGGGCCGGTGCGGGGGCGTCGGGCCTGCCGTTGAGGGCGAGCGACTGCCAGTCGCGTTCCGTGTTGGCGTGCCCGTTGCGGGACTGCCCCCGATCCGGGGAGCCTGCCTCGTCCCCGTCGCCCTCGGAGTCCGGGCCAGGTCGATACTGCGGTGTCGTCATGGACTGGGTCAGCTCCTAGATGGGTCGGATTGCCGTGGGGGGAGGAGCGGTGCGGCGAACGCGAGCGGGCTGCCGTCGGTGTCGCGGGTCTGCTCCGCGGCGAGGGACAGCGCCACCCGCTCCGCCGAGTCGACGCCGGGCCGGAAGTGGAGGCTGTCCGTGACCGCCAGCTCCTGCCAGGCCCGGGAGAGGTAGTGGCGCAGCCGGCCCCCGCTGGGTACGCCGGGAGTGGTGGGCGCGGCGAAGGGCTCGGCGCGGACGCCGACCCGCACGCCCCGGTGACGCAGGGTCCACAGCTGCTCCCGCCAGTCCACGCCGCCCGGGCAGCCGGGGACCAGGCCTGCCTGCTTGGGCAGGGCCGGCGGCCGGCCCCCGACCACCAGGAGTGCCCGGTCGACCGACTTGGGGGGCTGCCCGTCGGTCATTCGGGCGGCGACCCTGAGCGCGTCCTCCAGCGAGGAGGTGAGGGTGTCCCGGGGCAGTTCCTCCAGGGGGAGCTCCCGCAGTTGCCGCAGCGCCCGGCCGGGTGGCCCCGGCTGCACGGAGCGGATGAACTTCCGGTCGGGCTGGTGCTTGTTGCGGGGGTCGTGGTCGTAGTAGCCGATCACGGCGATCCGCAGGCCACCGCCCGCGCCGGCATAGCGTTCCGCGGCGCGAATCAGGTCCCTCGTGAAGCCGACGCGCTCGGCGACCTCGGCCCGGTCGGTGCCGGACATCTCGACTGCGCAGATGAGCTCCAGAGGTCCGGGCAGCCAAAGGTGCTGCGGCACGCGGTGGATCACGGCGTACGGGCTCGGTGCGTGTCCGTCCGGCGCCTCGGCCAGGATGCGGCCGTCTTCTGTGTGTACCTCGATCTCGCCCGGCCCGTGCAGGACGAAGGTGAGGCGGGCGGAGCCGAGTACGGGCAGTTCGGCGCCGGGCATGCGGATGAGCGGGGGGCGGCGGTCTTCCGGGCGGTAGTGACCGGCGAGCAGCGGCAGTACGACCGGCAGGGTCTCGGACGGCCCGGCGGGGCCGCCCGCCGCAGGCCGCCGGGGCAGCACCGGCGGGCCGCCGTACACGGTGACCGAGGCCGTCCGGGTCTCACCGGGCGCGAGCCGGAGACCCGCCTCGAACAGGACGTGGTGGTGGAGTTCCACCCGAACGTGGTTGCCCGCGCGGGTTCCCGCCCGCGCCAGGAGCAGGGTGTGCGGTTGGCGCAGTGGCGCGCCGCGCAGCAGTCGGCGGACCCGGGCCGTGGTGGCGGACGCCGTGCCCGAACCGGGTGCGGCCTCCGGGGGGCTTTCGGCACTCACCGCGCAGGACTCGTGCAGCACGGCGGCAGCCCGGTCGAGGAGGGTCCAGCCGGGGTTGCCGCGCAGCAGCACCACCGCAGGGGGACGGGGGCCCGTCCCCGCGCAGGCATGGGGCACGACAGTGTGCAGCCAGTCGCGCACGGCCTGGTCGAAGCGCAGGCGGTCTACCGGCTCGACGGTGCCCACGCCTCCGCCGAGCTGGAAGCGGCGCAGGGCGCCCGCGGGGGCGAGCCCGGGGACCACGTCGGTCCAGGACGCCTCGGCCTGCGAGCGCGCGTGCGGCAGGCCGGCGGCGTCGGCGCCCGCCCGTACCACCGTTGCCCGTTGGGTGCCGAACTCGACGAACAGCACCTCGGGCACCTCACCGGTGGTGAGCCGGTGCAACAGGTCGGCCAGGGCATGCGGTTCGGCGGCCACCTTGGGGGTGGGGGGCGCGACGGGGCCAGGGCGGTCGGCGGGCTGCGGGATGCCGGAGGGCGCCAGGCGAAGCAGCCCGGCGATTTCACCCCGCTCGGCCGGATCGCTCAGCGTGCGCCGGGCCGCGTCGAGATCCCAGGCGTGCGCGGCGGCGGCCAGCTCGGCCGCCGCAGACCGATGGTCCTCCTCGGTCGCGGCCCCCAGGACCGGATCCCCGTTGATCAGAAATCCGCAGGCCCGGCACCGTCGTTCGCCCCGCCCCGGGTGGAGGCAGACCGGACAGGGCACCACCAGGCCAGAGCGCTTCTCGTCAGCTCCGGAAGAGAGCAGCACGTTCGCGGCGCCCTCTCAGAGCAGCCTGGAGCAACATCCGCACCCGGCACGACCCTTGATGGATGTCACATCTGCCCCCTTGCCCCTGCTTTGCTGCGGCTTCCCCCTCGCAGCGGCACAGGGCGGTGCCAATGCGAGGCCAGAAGCCCGGTCCGAGATGAGCCCGAGGAGCTATCCAGTCACACCGGGCTCGGTAGTCAACTCCTAGACGCCCAGCTTGATTTCTTCGGTTCCCTCCATCGGAGGGCCTATTGTCGCGAGAGCGTTCCCACGCCGCAACCGGTCCTCTGCCTTCAGGCGTCTCGTGAGCGCACTTGTGGGCGCCTTGGTGCGCGTCCTCGTACGCGATGAGCCCCCTCACGCCGTGTCGTACAACACCGACGACCTCCATACCCGGCGCGAGCCCGAGCGACCCATCGCTCAAGTCAACCGGATCGTCCGGTCAGGGACTGGTCGCGGTCGGGGCCGTTCTTGGCCGAGAATTCGCTGCACCACTTCCACCGCCGGAGAACGCACCACGAAGTGGACGTCCCAACGCGCACCCAGGGTCTCGGCGCCCGCCTCGGCTGCGGCGGGCGAGCACAGCGGAAGCCGCCAGCACGGCGCAAGCTCTCCCCGCTCCCGCCCTCGGGGCACCAGAGTACGAAGACACCCTGCTCCCGCAGTTGGGCTCTGATGGCCGCCCCATGCTGCCTGGGGGCAGGATTCGCACGGTGATCGTCATTCGCCTTCCCGATCGGACTGCCCGGGAGCGCTGTATCGGGCAGAGCAATGGACGAAGGCCTTCTTCACCCGGTCAGCCACATGATCGGCAATCCGGACCGAGAGCCGGACGCGCTGCGGCGGCGGCCCGGTCCCGTACGAGACCCGTGAGGAGGCCGGACAGCCGCCCCGCTGCTCCATGGCCGGCATCCGCACCGCACACCGTCGCCGCCGTGGCCGACTACCACAGTGGTCGGCTCGCCGTCATACTGCCGCACAGCCTCATCGCCACCGGGTGAAGTTGTGAGACTGTCTTCGGACAGTTCGTGTTGTGTGGATTGTCGTGGCCGAACGGCGGTACGGGGAGAAGGGGACATGGCCATATCGAAGGAAGACGCCGATCGACTTGTCGCGGCGGCGCGGGAGTTCAGGGACGAGGGTTCGCAAGAGGACTGTGCGGCCGTGGCCGAGGCCTGCAACCATGCGATGGAGGCCGGGGCTCCGCTGAGCATCACGCAGCCGACGGTGGAGCTTCTGGCCGCCTGCCGTGCCAGGATTCCCCAGGACGACCAGTGGCAGGCCGATCTGCTAGGACTTGAGTCCGCAGCCTGGCATCACCGGTACCGCCGCACCGGGGTGGACGAGGATCTGCGGCGGGCGACCGTGGCAATCGACACGGCCTGCACCTTCGCCGGCCCCGGTCATCGTTCCCACCATCGGCTCCGGGCCCAGCAGGCCCTCATTCACTCGTTGCGGCCGGGTTCGGGGGCGGTTCCCCTCGATGTGCTGAGAGAGGCGGTGGAGGCCGGCGACCCCAATCCGCGCAACCACGCGGTCTACATGCTCAACCTCGCGGGCCAGTTGAATCTGCGTTACCGCGTCACGCGCGATTTCTCCGCCCTGGACGAAGCCATCGGTCTTGCCGAGCGGGCCCTTGCTCTCGACACCCGTACGGACGACGACGACTACTCATGGCGTCTGCTGTGGGCCGGACAGCTCTACGCCCAGAAGGGATACGACACCAGGAATCCTCCGATGCTCAAGAAGGGGGTGGAACTGCTCCAGAAGGCCGTGACACAACTGCCGCCCGGTCATTCCTTCCTGCCCGGCCTGCTCAACCAGCTCGGAGGCGCCATGCACATGCACGCCGAGCTGAGCGGTCCGGGAGACGCCGCGCGCAGCGAACTCGCCGTGGCCGTCCACATGATGCGGGCTTCACTGCGCATGACCGACCCGACGGTGCCGGACTACCCCACGTTCGCCTCCAATCTGGCCATGGCCTTGAGGAGCCTTTCGAAGGAGACCGGGGACCCCTCCCTGCTGGACGAGGCGATCGACACGGCCGAGAAGGGAAGCCGGGCAGCCGCCGCCAGCCCCACGGCCCGTGACGCGGAGACCCTCACCCCGGTGGCAGGGCTCCTGCGCAGCATGCGGGACCGGGACGACCCCGCAGCGGCGATCCAGGCGCTCTCCACGAGTTTCGACGGATCCCACCGGCTCGACGCGGTCATGGCAGGACAGCTCGGCGCCGGCCTGGCTGCCCGGGTCGGCGACTGGGAGACCGCCGCCCGGCTGACCCTGCGCGCGGTGGAGATCCTTCCGCACGCCGCCTCGGAGGCGCTGAGCGTGGAGGACCGCGAGAAGGGCCTGTCCAGGATCGCCACCAGCCTGGCCCGTGACGCCTGCGCGCTCGTACTCCGGACGGGTGGTTCGGCGGACCAGGCGCTGCAAGCCCTGGAGACGGCCCGGGCGACGCTGGTCGGCCAGGCTCTCACCCGTCGCAGCGATGCCGATCTCGATCCGGTTCGTGCGCTCGCTCCGCACCTGGCGGAGCGCATGCGGGAACTCCGGACGGACCTGGCGCAGGTGGAGGACGCACCCTACGGCCCGGCCGCCGACCGCCGTCACCGGCTGACCAACTCCATCCACGAGGTGACACGGCAGATACGTGCCGTTCCCGGTCTGGAGGACTACCTCCGCGCACCAGGCACGGACGTGCTGCGCCAGCGGGCAGGGGCAGTCCCGGTGGTCACCCTCAACGTGAGCAACTACCGGTGCGATGCGCTCGTCCTTCGGGCCGGCGAGAAGACCGGTGTCGTTCCGCTGTCCGCTCTCGTCCTGCACGACGTGACAGAGAATGTCCGGCGGTTCACCACCGCGACGGCCGAGCTGACCCGGTGGCCCGCGCCGGGGCCCGTCGCAGCGAAGAAGCACCAGCAGGTGATGCGGGAGGTTCTCGCGTGGCTCTGGGAGGCGGTCGCGGAACCAGTGCTCTCCGCGCTGGGCATCACATCCCCTCCGCGGGACGGCGGTCTCCCGTCCCGCCTGCGCTGGTCGGCGACCGGCCCGCTGACACTGCTTCCCCTACACGCCGCCGGGCTGCCCGACGTACCCGGCGCGTGTGCGGCGGACCGTGTCGTCTCGTCGTACACGCCGACCCTGAGGCTGCTCGGCGACGCTTCTTCCCCGGTCGCGGGGACGAGTCGCCGTGAGGGGCACCTGGTCGTTCCGGTGCCCCGCTCCTCGCTCATGCCGCACCGGCCGTTGGAAGGTGCCGGGAGGGAGGCGGCGCACGTGGTCTCCACCGTACCAAGGGCTGTGCCCCTGCCGGAGGAGGCGGTGTCGGCGCTTGCAGTGAGGGCCGGTCTACGGGGTGCCCGGGGCGTCCACTTCGCCTGTCACGGGCAGAGCGACGCGCAGCACCCGTCACGCAGCCAACTGGTCCTGCGAGACGAGACCCTCACCGTCGCCGACCTGATGACGGAGCGACTGGACGGTCTCGAGTTGGCCGTTCTCTCGGCCTGCAGCACGGCACACGCCGGTGAGCAGCTGCCCGACGAGGTCCTCCACCTGACCTCCGCCTTCCGCGTCGCGGGGGCCCGCCATGTGGTGGGCACCCTGTGGGAGACCGGCGACCGGTCCGCGGCCGAGTTCACCAAGGCGTTCTACACCTCTCTCGGCGCACTGCCGTACGACGGCACCCGGGGCACAGCGGACGACAGGGTGGCTGCCGCTGTGCACAGGGCGGTGCAGCAGGTCCGCGCGCAGCAGCCGTCCCCGCGGGCCTGGGCACCCTTCGTGCACGTGGGCTGACCTGTCGCGGGCCGTTGACCCAATGCGACATCAGGGGCGTCGTGTCACGGGCCGCCGGATGCGGCGCCACGCCTGCGGACCGGCGGCCCGGACGGAGCCTGCCAGCGCTGCGGCGCGGGAGTAGCGGGAGGGGCAGTAGCGGCGAGCCGCTTGTGGAGCACGGGGGCCAGCTGCAGCCCCACCTCGGCAGGGGAGGCGGCCGACGGAGGCGTGATACCCAGCGAGCGCGCCACGGGACGTAGGCCGACGTCGACGGCGCTCTCCACTAGTGCGGCCAACTCGACCGTGTGCTGCCGGGCGAGCACCCATCCGGCGCACAGCACCACCACACCGATCACTGCGGCCGGCCACCACCAACAGCCCAGGACCAGGTAGCCCAGGCCCCAGGCACCCACGATGGTGGCGGACTCGACCGCGGTGATCACGGCCCGCAGTTCCTTCCGCACGTGCGGAGCCAGGACGAGCCAAAGCCGGGGCCAGAGCATCTCCAGGTCGATCTGGTAGTAGTCCGACACCCGTTGCTCGACGTCCCGCATGTGCCGTCCCAGGGACCCCGGCCACCGGGCGAACCACAGGAGCATCACCACCTGTCCGGTCAGCCTCGCCGTCAGTCCGGCCAGTGCCGCCAGCACGATCAGCCCGGCCGCGATCGCCCCCAGGGTGCCGGGGCGAGTGTCTTGCGCGCCCTCGTACCAGCCGGAGACGGTATCGGCCAGGTGATTCCGGTCCGTGGCATGGCTCTGGCCCAGAGCGGAGGCCACCCAAGCGGCGGTGACGAACAGGCAGCCGGGGAGGGTGAGCAGGGAGAGCCAGCGCTCGACGACTTTGCCGCCGAGCCCGGCGAGGAACCCCGTCATGACGGCGATGTCCACTTCTCAGGCATCACAGCCTCCTGGACCGAGCAGCGCCGTTGCTCCTCAGGTGCGCCCGCCTCGGCGTCGCGCGAGCAGACCCCGTTCGGACAGACGGCCCGGAGGACCGCGCCCATGCCGCCCCGCAGCCCTGGGATCATGACGTAGCCCCCGCCGCGGGAGGCCTCGACCTCCTGGCCCATGGACCGTAGGACGGCACCAAGCCGGTCCGTACAGTCCTCACCCCGGGCCGCAGCAGCCACGCATGCCTCGAGTTCGGCCCGCTGGGCCTCCGTCTCCGCAACGTCTCGCAGTTCGTCCAGATAGGTGCAGCACCACGCGATGAGGTCGGATCCGGCCACTTGTGCTTCTCTCCCCCGTACCGACCGTGCAGTCACGGCCGTTCCCTTCGGTCCCTGGGCAATCTTCAAGAATTATAGGGAAGTTGAAGATCCGACGCACTGGCCACTGAGCGACTCTGCCACGCAAAGTTGAATGTGCCTGGACTAGTAGGGCTTTGTTAGGTCCCCCGGCTGATCCTTGCCGGATAGGGTGTGATCTTCTTCCGGGTGTGACACCTGAGGAGATGGAGACGGTCCGCCCGCGCCTGGAGGCGTTCGCGGCCCAGATGCTGGATTCGCTGCCGCGGCGGGACCAGCGGGCCAAGGGCGAGCTGTACCTGCGCGGGCTGATGCTGGACGGCAAGCGCAAGTCGATGCAGCCGATGGCCGAACGCCTGGGCGTGGACCACCAGCAGCTCCAGCAGTTCGTCTCCTCCTCCACCTGGGACTACACCACGGTCCGTGAACGGCAGGCCCGGTGGGCCGCAGCGCACATCTCCCCGGAGGCGTACGCCATCGACGACGTGGGCTTCCCCAAGGACGGCTACGACTCCCCGGGCGTGGCGCGGATGTACTGCGGCGCGCTGGGCAAGCGGGGCAACTGCCAGATCGGCGTGAGCCTCAACCTGGTGTCCGACCGCGCCTCGGCGGCCGTCGACTGGCGCCTGTTCATGCCCGACAGCTGGGACGATGCCACGGTCGGCGACGACAAGCTGCTGGCCGAGGCGATCCGCCGCCGCAGGCAGCGGGCTGGCATTCCCGAGGCCGAGCGGCACCGGGAGAAGTGGCGCCTGGCCCTGGACATGCTCGACGAGGCCCGCCAGGACTGGGAACTGCCCGATCTGCCGGTGGTCGCCGACGCCGGCTACGGGGATGCCACCGGCTTCCGCGAAGGGCTGACCGAACGCGGTCTGGCCTACGCCGTCGCGGTCAAGAGCACGACCACCGCTTACCCGGGCGACGCGGTTCCCGAACAAGTGCCGTACTCCGGCCGGGGGCGCCCACCCGTCCCCGCCTACCCTCAGCCGCACACCACCTTGCGCCAACTCGCCCTGGATGCAGGAAGGTCGGTGGTGCGGGCGGTGACCTGGCGCCAGGGCAGCAGGACCAGCAGGCACAACCCCCGCGCCGAGATGCGCTCGCGCTTCCTGGCGCTGCGGGTCCGCCCCGCCAACCGCACCATCCGCCGCTTCGCCGACGGCTCGCTGCCCGAGTGCCGGCTGCTGGCCGAGTGGCCGCCGGGCTCCGCCGAGCCCACCGACTACTGGCTGTCCACCCTGCCCGCCGACACCCCCCTGCGTGACCTGGTCCGGATCGCCAAGATCCGCTGGCGAGTCGAGCACGACTACCGCGAGCTCAAGGACGGTCTGGGCCTGGACCACTTCGAGGGCCGCAACTACCTCGGCTGGCACCGGCACGTCACCCTGGCCGCCCTCGCCCAGGCGTTCTGCACCCTGCTCAGGCTCGACCCAAAAGCCCCTGTGCCGGCCTGACCCTGTACGCGGTCCTCCGTGAACTCCAGGCCCTCCTGGCCACCTGGACCGGCACCTGCTCGATATGCGGCCGACCTGCACCGACCCCAGAACCACACCACAGAACCTAACAAAGCCCTAATAGTGGCGCGCCAGACCCACTCCGAGCAGCAGCGATGAGTTTCCGAACGGCACACGGTCGGCGCGCGGTCGCGACGAGGACGGGGCGCCCTGGGCCCGGTTCCATAAACGGGCCCTCAGCTTGACTCTGTCGGGGATCTTGGCTTCGCTGCGGTCAACTGCTGCTGGATCGCCAGGACTTCGGCCGGTGGATTTCTTGCTGATCGAGGTAGTTCTGGAAGGCGGTCGGCCGGCGGGGTGGGGGCACTTCCCCGGTCGGCGGCAGTCCGCTGAGGCGCTCGATGTTGACGGCGATGGCGGTCAGGACGTGCTGGAGGTGGGCCTTCGGCTGTCCTCGGTAGCGGCAGCGGCGCATGCCGTGACCGTGGGCGAACTCGTTGACGGTGCCCTCCACTCCGGAGCGCACCGCGTATCGGGTCTTCCACTCGGGTGTCTGTTGCTCGGTGCGGACGCGGACTTGCAGGTCGCGGAGTTCTCGCGGGGGAAAGCCCACGTTGCGGGCGCTTTCGCGGGAGGTGGTGCACCGGGTGCGGGCCGGGCAGGGCTGGCACTGGCCCTTGGTGAACCGCGCCACGATCAGCGGGGCCGCGGTGGGCGAGGACGTCGGGTAGGGGCCGTGCCGGCCCCGGCTGACCTGGCCCTGGGGGCAGGTCACCTGCCTGAAGTTCCCCCCGCGGTCGGGACAGCTTGATACTGGGACGTATGAGTCCCGGAGGAAGCAGTCCAGGTAGTGAGTAAGAAGAGCAACACGAGCAAGCGGTACACGGCCGAGTTCAAGAAGGACGCCGTCGAGCTGGTCCGTTCCTCCGGGCGGACGGTGACGGAGGTAGCCCGGGAGCTCGGGGTCAGCGCCGAGGGCCTGCGGGGCTGGGTGAAGCAGGCCGCGATCGACCGGGGCGAGGGCCCGACCGGCGCGCTGACCACGGCCGAGCGCGAGGAGCTGGTCCGGCTGCGCCGGAAGGTGCGCGAGCAGGAGCAGACGATCGAGGTGCTGGGAAAAGCGACCGCCTTCTTCGCGAACCACAAGACGAAGTAGACGTAGCCGCGCGCTACGCGTTCATCGATGCGGAGAAGGCGTCCGAGGCCAACCCCGGCGGCCGGCCGGTCGCGTTCTTGTGCCGGGTGCTGAAGGTCACGCGCTCGGCGTACTACGGCTATCTCGCGGCGAAGCCCGCGGCTGAGGCGAGGCAGGCGGAGGAGGACGAGCTGGCCGACGAGATCCGGAAGATCCACACGCGTTCCCGGGGTGCCTACGGCGCCCCGCGCGTGACGGCCGCACTGCGGCGCAGGGGACGGCGGATCAACCGGAAGAAGGTCGAGCGGATCATGCGGGAGCGCGACATCCGCGGTGTCACCCGCCGCAAGCGCCGCAGCCTGACGAAGGCGGACACCAAGGCCGCACCGTCGCCGGACCTCATCGGGCGGGACTTCACCGCCGCCGAGGCCGGCACGAAGCTGGTCTCCGACGTCACCTACCTGCCCACGCTCGCCGGCTGGTGGTACCTGGCCACGGTCATCGACCTGGCCACGCGCGAGGTGGTCGGGTACGCGATGGCCGCCCACCACCGGGCCGAACTCGTGGTCGACGCGCTGAAGATGGCTGCCGGCCGCGGCGCGCTGGAAGGGGGCTGCATCGCGCACTCCGATCGCGGCAGTGAACCCGGACTCAACCGGTCGTCGCAACACCGGCCTGTGGGATCAACTGTATCTGCTCGTTGAGGGCCTCGGCCGGGGTCTTCCAGCCGAGGGTCTTG
>NZ_JBFAKH010000096.1:0-24727 GCF_040655635.1 Streptomyces sp. NPDC050388 | reverse complement strand
CTCTCGGGCGCCGATGTGGGTGAGTCCGGTGCCGGTGTCGGCGGGTTTGCCGAGGAAACCCTTGTCGTCGGGCCAGGCCGACGGTGCCGTGCCGCGAGATTCACCGAAGGGTTTGGTGTAGCGGCGGGTGACGGCCTGGGTGGTGGCGTCCATGGTCATCGAGGCTGTGCCGTGGTGATCGTCGACCATCCAGGTCAGGCTGGTCTCGGTGCGGACGGCGGTGGCGTCACCGGCCGGGTAGTAGCGCTGACCGGTGAACTTCTTGGCGGCGGTGTCGTAGTGGAGTTCCTGGCCGGCCAGGTAGAGGACGGTCTTGCCGAGGCCTCGGCGGATCAGAAGTTCGCCGTTGGCGTCGTAGAGGTAGTCGGTGGTCTTGGTGCCTTCGGTGAGGCGGGTGAGTTCTCCCTCGATGTCCCAGGTGAGGCTCTGCGCAGTGCCGGTGGGGCCGTAGCGCTTGGTGGTGTTGCCGTGCTCGTCGTACTCCATGGCCTTGGCTGCGCCGCTGTTGACACTGTACGAGGTCAGGGTGTGCGGCTG
Organism: Streptomyces sp. NPDC050388; assembly: GCF_040655635.1. NCBI lineage: Bacteria > Bacillati > Actinomycetota > Actinomycetes > Kitasatosporales > Streptomycetaceae > Streptomyces > Streptomyces sp. NPDC050388. The sequence goes on along the minus strand of NZ_JBFAKH010000096.1, from coordinate 24,190 downwards.
ACCGGTGCCGGAGGCGTTGACGGCGGGGTAGCCGTAGACGGTCTTGGTGTCGCCGGTGGTCTTGTGCTCGGTCTGGGTGTCGCGCAGACCGCCGGGCTTGTAGGTCCAACTGGTCCAGTACGGGGCCGGCCCGCCGAGAGCTGTCGTCGAGCGGGCGGTGGCGCAGTTGTTGGAGGAGGGGGTCCAGGCTTCGGTCAAACGGCGGTAGCCGTCGTAGGCGAAGCACTGGGTGTCCTTGCCGTTGGCCTTGTCGGTGATCGACTTTACGTTGCCGGTGGCGTCGTAGACGTAGTCGATGTCGCTGGTGTAGCCGGCGTTGGTCTGGTCGACGGTATGGGTGTTGGCGAGGCGGCGGGTGCCGTCCTCGTAGCGGCTGAGGATCTGGAGGTGCTTGGCGCCGGTGGAGGTGCCCAGGCGGGTTTCCTCGATCTCGCCGTACGGGGAGTAGCCGATGTTTTGGACGTAGTCGGTCATGCCGTCGGTGCCGGTGAGCATGCCGAGGCTGTTGTATTTGTTTTCCACGGTCTCGGCGGGCAGGCCGGCCACCGCGGGCATGGAGGTGGACTGGACGGTGTTGTCGATGTTGTAGGCGGTGGAGGTGGTGAAGGTCTGTGGCGCGCCGGCGGTGACCAGGGGGTCGGTGGTGGCGATGACGGTCTTGGTGCCCTTGGGGCGGCCGAGTTCGTCGTAGCCGGTGACGACCTGGGAGTAGATCTTGCCGGTGGTGCCGCCGACGTACCGGATGGCGGCGGTCGGCTGCCCCTTGGCCAGGGAATCGTAGGTGAACTTGGTCAGCTGGTGCGTGTTGTCCTTCACGCCGTCCCAGGTGCCGGTCTTGCGGCCGAGCTCGTCGTAGTCGGTGATCAGGGTGCGAGAGTCGCCGTTGAGGGTGGTGGTGACCGTCACCGGCTGGTCGGCGTCGTTGTACGTGGTCTCGGTGCGGCCCTTGTCGGGGTCGATCGCGTATTCTTGACGTCCGCGCAGGTCGTAGCCGTACGACCACACCGCCCCGTCCGGACCGGTCATCTTCTTGAGCTGGCTACCCGCGGTGTACTCGTACAGGGTGCGGGTGTAGTCGCTGCCGGTCGGGACAGGCCCTCCATACTCACGGCGTTCGGTGATCCGGCCGCGGGCGTCGACGATCGTCAGGGTGCCGGTGCCGCCCGCGGCTGCGGTGACGGTGGTGCGGTCGCCCTGCTCCTCCGTCTTGGTGCGCCACTTCTCCTGGTCGTAAACGCGGAAGATGGATTCGGTGGCGCGGCCGGCGGCGTCGAAGATCGTTTCGGTGGAGGCGGGCACGGAGCCAGGGTAGGTGTTCGCCAGGCTGCCCGAGGGGGCGTTATGGTCGTGGACCTGCTCGTTCTTGATGTAGGCCAAGCCGCGGTCATCGTAGAGCGTCTCGGAGATCACCCGGCCGCCGTTGGGCGCGGGCCCCTGCTTCTGGCGGGATCGCAGCAGGCCGTCGAAGATCTCGTAGGAGCTGTTGTAGGTCTTTCCGTCGCGCTTGAGAGCGTCGGTGCGGACCCAGGTCTCCTTGTTGTTGTTGACGCTGTACGCGTAGACGATGCTGGCGGCGTCGCCGAGTGCGCGGGAGCGGTCCGGCTTCCACACCGACCGCAGCCGCCCGAGCGCGTCAAAGGACCACTCGGTGACGTTGCCGTTGGCGTCGGTGCTTTTGACGGCCGTGCCCCAGGCCGGGTCCATCTCGGTGGTGGAACTGTAGAGCTTGGGATCGGTAGTGGTCTTCGACGTCAGTGGGCCGTAGCCGGTGTCGTCGGGGATGTACGTCGTCCTGACCGTGCTGTTCAGGGCGTTGGTCGAGGTGAGCGCGCGGCCCAGCTTGTCGTAGGTGGAGGCGGAGACCTTTTGGTAGACGGGCTTTTTGTCGGCGTCGTAGCGCGCCACCCGGTAGGAGGCGGTGGGGTCGCCCTTGGTGGGCGCCACGCCGACGGCCTGCTGGTCGTAAGCCGTGGTGACGTCGGAAAGCACATCCCCAGGGACCGACGGGGTGCTCGTACAGGGGATGCTGTAGGTCTCGATACGGGAAGCGAGGGAGACCAACCAGGCCGAGGCGTTGCGGGTATAGGTTTTGCGCGTGCAGGTCTCGTCGCCGCTTTTGGCGGTGTCGCCGCTGTCCTCCATGGTGATCGGCATGCCGTACGTGGTGTCGTACGTGGTCTTCTGCTTGACCGTGCGAGTACCGGTGGAGGTCTTGGTGCGGATGGCGGTCTCGCCAGCCTGGACGATCCAGGACTCGGTGGTGCCCCAGCTGTAGGCGTGGCTGCCGGTCTTGTGGGACCAGGGGGTGTTGATGGTACCGCTGAGTTCCTCGGTGCCGTTGTAGGCGATGGTCTCGCGGACGAAGCCGGCGTACTGGCGGGAGTCGTCGATGGCGGTGCCGGTGGAGTCGGTCACCTTCTCCACCCGGGGAGTGCCGTCGAGTTCCTTCTCGCCGTTCAGTCCGCGCATGTAGAGGGTGGACTTCTTGGAGCGCGGGCCTTCGGAGTCGCCGGAGGTCTGAACGACCTTGCCGTAGCCGCGCCACTGCGACCAGGTGCGGTTGGACGCCTTGGTCAGGCCCTCGTCGTCGGCGTAGGCCCAGCCGGCGCCGCCCTGGTAGTCGTAGCGCGTCTCGCCGGTGTCGCCGTGGCCGTAGGGGTCGTCCTGGAAGACGGAGGTGACCACGTACTTGTGGAACCAGTCGGTGACCGGGGTCGCTCCGGACTGGGACCACTTGACCGGGAAGCAGCGGCGGGTGTTCTTGTCGACGGCCGCTGGCATGCTGGTGCCCCAGACGCAGCCCGGATCGGAGTAGTTGACGGTCAGGGTCGAGCCGGTCTCGGACTTGATGGTGCGCACCCGCCACTTGATGTAGCGCAGGGTGTCCGGGCCGCTGCCCTCGACGTGGTTGGACATCTGGATGCCGCCGAAGACGACCGGCGGCATGGCGGCCGCGGTGGTGTTGGCCTTGCCGGTGTTCTGGATGGACTTCAGCCACAGGCTTGGCGAGGAGGCGTCACCGGTGTCGGGGAAGTTCTGCTCCAGGTGCCAGGTGTCCACATCCCGCCGGTTGGTGCCGGTGCCGGTCCACACCGAGGTGGTGATGTCGGTGAGGCGCTTGCGGGTGAAGAAGGCCGGGCCGATCTGGGTGGTGCACTTGGTGCCGGACGCGCAGATCATGTCGAAGGGCACGTCGGGCCAGTTGGCCTTGGTGTCCTTCGTCAGGCTGTCGCAGCCGCCGGAGGTGACGCAGCGCTCGGCGTAGGTGAAGCGGACCTGCTGGGCGGCGGGCTTGGCGTAGATCAGGTCGCTGCGCAGGCCGTAGTCGATGCGGTCGAGGTAGCCGCCGCGGGTGTAGGCGGTGCCGTTGACCGTGGTGTCAGCATTCTTGGAGTAGTAGTTCGTCTCCTTGCTGTACCAGTAGGTGCTGGCGTTGCCGTGGGTGTCGACGACGTAGTCGAGGTTCCAGCGCCAGGCCTGGGTGCAGGAGGAGTCGGCGAAGCCGGTGGACTTGTAGCACGGCTCGCCGGAGTCGTCGCCGAATACCGGGGCGGTCCACACCGAGTTGGTGACCGGGTCGTCGGTGGCGGTGCCGTTGTCGCTCCAGCCGGGCATCCGGTGCTTGCCGAAGTAGTACTGGGTGCCGGAGGAGTCCGTGACCTTCCAGTACTCGGTGTTGTTGTCGCCGTTGCCGGTGGCGCCGGTCAGGTGCTCGACGCGGCTGCCGTCCTCGTTCTTCAGCTTCCAGCTGCCGCCGGATGCCTCGGACAGGGCCGCGGTATCGCAGGCGGTCTTGTCGGCGCAGGTGTTGACCAGTTCCACGGCCTTGCCGTTGAGGACCAGGGTGGCGTTGGCGTACTTCCAGCACAGGTCGCCCTTGCCGGACTGGCCGTCGTCCTTGCAGGAGGCGTACTTGCGCTCGATGTAGGACTCGGTGATCGAGAAACCCTCGCCGATCACCGAGGTCTGGTTGTTCTCCCCAGCCGTGCGGCCGTCCACCGAGGCGGAGTTGTAGAAGATGGACAGGTTCGGGGACGGGCCGGCTGTGGCCGGGGGCACTCGCAGCGGGTAGTTCCAGGTGAAGTCACCCGTGCTGCCGCCAGCCTCCCAGGTCGCGGTCGGGGACAGCGGGGTGGCGCTGTAGTCGCCCCCGCCGCCCGAACTGTCGGCCGCCGCTGCCAGTAGCACCGGGGTGCCGGCTGTGAGGGTGCGGGCGGAGACGGTGCCGGTCAGGGTTTGGGACTCCGCGTCGTTGTCCGCGCCCGCCAAGGGACTCTGGGTGCGGCAGGACGCCTTCTCCGGGGTGGTCAGCGCACATGCAGGAAGCGACACCAGACCCAGCCGGGGACCGAAGTTGCCGCCGTAGACGTCGTTGAAGGAGGAGTAGTCCAGTGAGACCCGGAGCTTGTCGGTGTCACTGGCGGACTTCCCGGATGCGGCTCCCGCCGGGTCGACGGTGAGCAGGACGCCGTTGACGCCTGCCTTCTCAGCGGCCGACTGGGGGTGAACCCTCAGTGCCACCTCCTCGGCGGGGCCAGTGGCCTTCACCTCCGTCTTGGTCTTGCTCTTCGCCGCCTTGGCAGCCGAGGCGGCGGGCTCCTGGGCCAGCTCCACGCCGAGCCCGCCGACGGTGACAGTGGTCTCGGCGGTCGCTGTGACCTCGGTGGTGGCCTTCCCTGCCTTCGGCCAGGCGGCTTTCTTCAGCCGCTCACGAGTCTCGCGGGAAGCAGGGGCGGCCTTGTCCTTCGGGGCCTTGGACGTGCCGGGCTTGAGCACGCCCACCTTGTCGATCTTCGCGTCGGGCCGGTCCTCCAACTGCTTGCGGGCAGCCTGGGACTGGGCCTGAGCAGCGAAGTCGTAGCCCGCGGGAAGCACGACTTGCGGCAGGAGGGTAAGGGAGGCGACAAGCGCACCGCGACCGAGCCAACGGCGTATGGCCGCTTTCGGCAAGCGTCTGCGGGAGGGTGGTGAAGACACAATCAGTCTCCGTGTTCGGAAATGGACGGGAAACGCTCAGGCGACGGCGGCGCCGTGGAGCGCTGATCTGGGAGCGCGCCTGCAGAGACGCGCGCGATACGGGAGACACCGGGGATGTCCGAAACCAGCCCGGCCACAGCGCAGCGGGCCAGACCGAATCGGCAAAGGGGGCGGGTCGAGGGCGCAATCAGCCCTCGACCCGCCAAGTTCCTACCGCTGCTCGAGGTTGTACCGGTTGGCGATCGTGTCGGTGGAGGTGACTCCGGCCCAGACGCGGACGCTGTCGATCGTTCCGGGGAAGTAGCGCGCGGCAGCACTGTTGATCTTCGCCCGGCCGATCTCGAACGCGCTGGCGCCCTGCCAGGGGGCCGAGTACGACACGCCGTCCTCGTCGCCCATCCGGGCACTGTCGACGTGCAGCTTGAGCGCGCCGAGCTTGGAGGTGTCGTCGGGGTCGGCTGCCGCCTGGGCGTCATAGACGACCGTCAGCATGACGGGAACGCCCTGGTTGGCCGTGGTGAGCGCGGTGGATTCGCTCTTGGTCCAGACCGCTCCGGTGCCGTCCTTGTTGGGGCGACCGAACGTCCACCGTCCCTGGGTACTGCCGGCCGGCTGCTCGTACCAGACGCCCCAGGAGGACTGGCTCGCCCCCGACTGGCCGAACACCTGTAGCGCGTACGACTTGCTGGTGTCGGCGAGCTTGGCGGGGTCCAGCGTCACCCAGGCGGTCGCGGTGAACGACCCCGAGTCGTCGACGACCGGACCGGCGGCGGTGGCGTGCGCGCTGGTGCCGTTCAGGGTCATCGTCTGCGTGGTGGTGACCTCTTCGCCGATCTCCGGGTCGCCGGTGGTGAACTGGGTGAGCGCGGCCCCGTTGAGGGCCAGGTTCCGGCCGAAGCCGCTGGTGTCCTTCACCGTGGTGCCGGTCGCGTTGGCCATGTCCGTGGCGTCCCACTTGGCGACGAGCGCCGGGACCGGGTCGCCGGCAGTGCCGTCGCTGATGTCCTCGTCCTCCAGCCAGGCGTCGTGGGTGATCTCGGTGTCCGCCAGCGCACGGGACCAGACCTTCACCTCGTCGATGGTTCCGGCGAAGTTCTCCTTGCCGGTCGCCGAAGCCCACAGCCGCCCGACCTGCAGGCCGCCGGATGCCTTCCACGGGGTGGCGGTGAACGGCACCGGGTCGCCCTGCGGGACGCCGTTGACGTAGAGCTGGATGGTCTGTGCCGCCGCGTTGTAGACGCCGGCCAGGTGGGTCCAGGCGTTCAGGACCGGCGGCTTGGCGCCGATCGAGCGGGTGATCGCGGGACCGGAGACGTCAGTCTGGTGGCGGTTGAAGATCCAGGCGTTGTAGGCGGTCGAGTAGTACAGCTGGAACCCGGAGGCGTTCGTTCCCGCCTGGGACAAGACGGTGTAGTTGACGTCCTTCTTCCCCAGACGGGCCCAGGCCGAGACGGTGAAGGACTTGGTGGTGTCCAGTACCGCGCCGGTAGTGGAGAGGTAGGCGCTGGTTCCGTTGAGCTTGGCCGCGGCAGAGCCGCTGCGGGCCAGGGCGTCCCAGGTGGCCCCCGAGGAGGTCAGCGGATGCGGGGTTGCGGTGGTGGCGTCGGTGAGGGAATTGTCCAGGTGCCAGATTCCCGAGGGTTTCTCGGCGCCCTTCACCAGGAAGCTGTAGTAGCCGGTGAGCGAGCTGTGGCCGGCCGCGTCGTAGCCCCAGACCTGGATGGTGTTCTCACCGGCCTGGTTCGGCGTGATCGTCTGGGTGGTGGCCGTGCCCTTGGCGACGGTGATCGGGGCGGAGAGCGCCCCGCTGTTCAGCTTCCACTTGTAGCTGACGACGTCCGACTGGATGCCAGGCGTGGTGGGGTTGGTGTCCGCGGGGGTGAAGGTGAACTTGCCCGGCGTGCCCACCCCGCCTGAGGCCGGGTCGGTCTCGGCCGGCTTGTAGAGGCCGTCCGCGCTGGTCACCACCGGCGGCGGCGGCGAGTCGGTGTCAACGCGGAAGTAGCACCAGGACGACCAGGCCGAGTCTAGAACGCCGGTGACGCCCCGGTCCGTCTTGTAGTACGCCTGCGTCTTGACCCGCATCCGGTAGTCCGTCTGCGCCGGCAGCTTGCTCGAGGACGCGGTGCGGGCGGCGTTGTCGGCCACCCAGGCACCGTCCGGCGAGGCCGCGTACCAGGCGCGGCTGGAGCCGTCGGCCTTCCACACCTCGAACAGGGCGCGCAGCTGGGCGTTGGAGCCGTCGACCGACTGCACCGTGGCCAGCATCTTCGGCGTGGTGTCACTGGTGGCGAAGGGGAGCGTGGAGGCGTTGCAGGCCCGCCCGGTGGTGCCCTGCTGGACGCCGTACGAGGTCGGCTTGCTCGGGTAGGAGACGTAGGTCACCGACAGCTTCGCGTCCTTGCGGAACCGTGCCCAGGAGGCCGCGTTGGACTCGTCGTGCGCGGTCAGCGAGAAGGTGATCTGCGACGTCTTGTTCGCGGCGTAGGACGCGAGGGTGGTCGTCAGGTTCTCATTCGTCTCATCCACGTTGTCGCTGAAGCGCACCCAGTTCGCTGGCTGCGACGGGCTGCACAGGCTACCCCGCCCGTAGGCCACCTTCCGGTCGCCCATCAGGTCCACCGCGGTGGGACGGGACGACCAGGTGGTGCTGGAGGATATGCCCTTGTCCACACGGCTCAGGTCGTACCAGTGCGGATCGCAGGTGAACGTCCACACCTGGTACACCTCCAGCGTCGCGTCCAGGACCTTCTTGCCGTGGATCGACGACAGTGGGTACTCGAAGTACATGCGCTGCGTGTACGGGCTGTTGGAACAGAGGTAGCCGGCGTAGTTGGAGCAGCGCCCCACGCCCTTGTCGCCGTCGAATTCCCAGTACTTGGTGCCGTTGGAGGCCAGGGCCGTCCAGTCGCCCAGCGTGATGCCCTTGGTCGGCGGGTCGATGTAGAGCGGGAAGACGGTGTCCTCGCCGCGGAGCAGGGCCGGATCGGGCGTGATCTCCAGCGTGGTGCCGGTCACCTTGAGCGGGAGCTTGGCCGCCGCGTCACCACTGCCGGGGCCCTCCTCAGGGTCCGGCTCGCCTCCGGCGGCGGGCAGCGGGGCCGCCTGCATCGCCTCGGGCTCATTCTTGGCTTCTGCCTCTGTTGACGATGCAGTACTGGCGGATCGAGTGGCAGCGGGGACTGAGGCTGGGATATCGCCGGCCGAGTCCCACATCCGCCCCGCCGGGCTTTCGAAGACCGGGGTGCCATCGCTGTCGCGCGCGACGAAACCGCCGTCGGCCGTCGGGGCGATGCCCAGACCACCGCTGGAGACGGTCATGTCGATCTTCGAAAGTGCGGGGTTCCCCGCCGCCTCAGCCGTCTTGACCACGAGCACCGAGGTGTAGCCGGAGCTCAGCGCGGTCAGTTTCAGATCGACGTCCGGGAGGACTCCGGCATAGGTGGCGGTGTTGCCGTCGAGCCGGGGCTCGGGGAGTGCGGTGGGCCAGCCGAGCTGCAGCTCGTGCCCCTTGTCCTCCAGCGTGACCAGTCCGTCCCCGCTGCCGCCGCCCGAGAAGGTGAGACCGACCGTCGTGTTCTTCGTCCGCACGGAGCCGTCGGCTTCGCGCACGAGGGTGTTGTCGATGGGGGCCCAGGTGCCGTCATCCCGTCGGGCGCGGACCGGAGCCGCGTTCATCTCCTGGGTAAAGGTGCCGTCCGGGTTGGCAAAGACCTCGGACGACTGGGTAGTCGCCTCGTCCACCGCCACCCGCTCGCCGGTTTCCGCTGCGAGAGCGCTCGCCCTGGCTTCCGGAGTCCTGCCGGCTGCTACCGAGGTTGCTGCGTCATCGGCGATTGCCGGGGTCGCCCCTGCCCCGACCACTGGAATCGCGCCCCCCAGGAGCGCGGCGGCCATCGCCCCACTTCTCACCGCCTGACGCCAGCCGCGCCGCCGTTCTCGTGGAAACACGCCCCACCCGCCCTCTTAAAATTTCATGAGAAGAAGCAGTGGAGATCATGTGCTGGTCGATCTTGCTGATCAATGGTGCCGCATATCAATGGCCTGTTTTCGCTCTGCCGATAGCGCATGCCGGTTGGGCTGGTGACCGTTGGCGAAGAAGCTTCTGGTAGACGGTGCCACGACCAAGATCACCGGGCTTCAGGAACTTCGCGTGCTTGTCTACCCGTTAACGATCAATCTGCCCACCTGCACCACCCCACCCGTCAAGCGGGTGCGCATTGGCCGGAAATCGACGGCCGCTGACACGCCGCCGTCTGCACGGCCGCCGGGGCTGCTACCGCAGAAGCGTGAACACCAGGGCAGCGGTGGAGCCCAACGCGGTGCCGCAGACGAGTTGGGCCAGGGTGTGTGCCTTCAGGACGCGGCGGGACCACCCCATGGCCACGACGAAAAGGACCGCGGGAAGGACCAGCGTCTGGCCGAAGACCAAGACGAGGATCATCACGGTGCCGCCGGCAACGGCGTTGTGCACGGATACCTGCCACCACACCGTCACCGCCAGCGCGCTGGCCAGGCCGACGAGCATGGCGATGACGAGCGCGAAGACCTCCCGCGGCGCGCCCAGGACGTTCAGGAGAACGATGCCGGTCACCACGGAGGCCAGGGTGGCCGTGAGAGGGCGATGCGCTGCTTGCGTACGCGGATGTGCTTGTCGGTGAGCTTCCCTCGACGGACGCCGAAGTGGATGACCCCCATGGGGACGATGCCGCAGCACAGGGCCGCGAACAGGCCCCATCCGACTCCGCTGAAACTGCTTGTGCTGTGCCAGCCGATCAGCAGGAGCAGCGCGATGACCAGGTTGGCCGGTGCGAAGACGTCGGTGAGGACCTTCGCCGCTTTTCTTCTCACCCTTACGTCATGAGTTGGCGATTGCATCCCGTACTGAGGCCAGCACAGCTCACCTATCCGGCCAACGCAAGGGCGAGCGGGAGCACTTGGCCGGCTCCGGCCTGGCGCAGGAGGCGTGCGCCGACGGCCAGGGTCCAGCCGGAGTCGGTGTAGTCGTCGACGAGCAGGACCGGGCCGGGGGTGGCGGCCAGGGCGGCGGCAAGTTCGTCGGGCACGGTGAACGAGTCGGCCAGGGCGCGCAGCCGCTGGGCGGAGTTGCTGCGGTGCGCGGTGTGCTCGTCCGCCTGCGGGGTGTAGGCCAGGCTGCCGAGCAGCGGGAGCCTGCCGACCCGGGCCACGCCCTCGGCCAGGGAGGCGACCAGCTGGGGGCGGGTACGGGAGGGCATGGCGACGACACCCACGGGCCTCGCCACCGCGTCAGGAGAGCCGCCGGCCCAGCCGCCCGGCGAGCGGGCCCAGTCCGCCAGCACCGTCACGACGGCGTTCAGCACGTCGTCCGGGACCGGCCCGTCCACCGCCTGCGCCGCCAGGATCGGCCGCAGCCGGTTGCCCCAGCCGATGTCCGACAGCCTGCCCAGCGCACGCCCGGTGACCGCCTGCTGACCCGCGGGAATGCGGCCCTTGAGATCCATGCCGACCGCGGCCAGCCCGGTCGGCCACATCTTGCGCGGCTCGATCTCGACGCCCGGCCGGTCCAGCTCACCCGTCGCCGCCGCGAGGGCCGCAGGAGCGACAGCCGCCTCCAGCCACGGCCCGGCACAGTTGTCACAGCGGCCGCACGGGGCCGCCTTCTCGTCGTCCAGCTGCCGCTGCAGGAACTCCATCCGGCACCCGGCGGTCGCCACGTAGTCCCGCATCGCCTGCTGCTCCGCCGCCCGCTGCTTCGCGACCCACGCATACCGCTCCGCGTCGTACGCCCACGGCTGCCCGGTGGCGGTCCAGCCACCCTTGACCCGCCTGACCGCCCCGTCCACGTCGAGAACCTTGAGCATGGTCTCCAGCCGCGAGCGCCGCAGATCCACCAACGGCTCCAGCGCCGGCAGCGACAACGGACGACCCGCCTCCTCCAGCACCGCCAGCGTCCGCCGCACCTGCTCCTCCGGCGGGAAACCCACCGACGCGAAGTACGCCCAGATCGCCTCGTCCTCCCGCCCCGGCAACAGCAACACATCCGCGTGGTCCACCCCACGCCCCGCACGCCCCACCTGCTGGTAATAGGCGATCGGCGACGAGGGCGACCCCAAGTGCACCACAAAGCCGAGGTCGGGCTTGTCGAAGCCCATCCCCAGCGCGGAGGTGGCGACCAGGGCCTTCACCTTGTTGGCGAGCAGGTCCTCCTCCGCCTGCAGCCGGTCGGCGTTCTCCGTCTTCCCCGTGTAGGAAGCCACCGGATATCCGCGCTGCCGCAGGAAGGCGGTCACCTCCTCCGCCGCCGCCACCGTCAGCGTGTAGATGATCCCCGAACCCGGCAGGTCGCCCAAGCGCTCCCCCAGCCACGCCAGCCGGTGCGCCGCGTCCGGCAACTCCAGCACACCCAGCCGCAGGCTCTCCCGGTCCAGCGGCCCCCGCAGCACCAGAGCATCCCCACCGCCTGTGCCCAGCTGCTCCGCCACGTCCGCGGTCACCCGCGCGTTCGCGGTCGCCGTCGTGGCCAGGACCGGCACGCCCGCCGGCAGCTCCGCGAGCATGGTGCGCAGCCGGCGGTAGTCGGGGCGGAAGTCGTGGCCCCAGTCGGAGATGCAGTGCGCCTCGTCCACCACGAGGAGTCCGGTCGTGGCCGCGAGCTTGGGCAGCACCTGATCACGGAAATCCACGGAATTGAGGCGTTCCGGACTCACGAGGAGAACGTCGGTCTCACCACGCTCGACCTCCCCGTAGATGGTGTCCCACTCCTCCGGATTGGCCGAGTTGATCGTGCGTGCCCGGATCCCGGCCCGCGCCGCCGCCTCCACCTGGTTCCGCATCAGCGCCAGCAGCGGCGAGATGATCACTGTCGGGCCCGAGCCGCGCCGACGCAGCAAAGCGGTGGCCACGAAGTACACCGCGGACTTTCCCCAGCCGGTGCGCTGCACCACCAGCGCACGCCGCCGCTCCTCCACCAGGGCCGCCACCGCCTGCCACTGGTCCTCCCGCAGCCGCGCCGAACCCCCGGGGGCCCCGACCAGCTCAGCGAGAATGACGTCGGCTTCAGTGCGCAGCTCCAGGGTGTCCATGCCCCCATGCAACCCGATGGCACTGACAATCAGCGAATCCACCCACCGTGGCAGAAGGCTTGCGAAGAGTGCGCCCGCCACACACGAGCCGAGGGCGTCCGGGGCCGATCGCTCGGCCCCGGCACCCCCTCAATCGGCTCGTTTGCCCAGGTCAGGGCTGCACTTCCGCCTGGAATTTGAATACCTTCCCCGTGCCGTAGCCCGGAGCGGCTGAACAACCCCGACTTCCGTGATCAGGTACTGCCCGAACTCTCCGCCGCGACCGGACTCCTCGTGGTGGACGAGGCGCACTGCATCTCCGACTGGGGCCACGACTTCCGCCCCGACTACCGCCGGCTGCGCACCATGCTCGCCGATCTCCCGCCCGGCGTGCCCGTCCTGGCCACCACCGCCACCGCCAACGCCCGGGTGACCGCCGACGTCGCGGAGCAACTCGGCACGGGAGGCGCCTCGGACGCCCTGGTGCTGCGGGGGCCGCTGGACCGGGAGAGCCTGAGCCTGAGTGTGCTGCGCCTGCCGGACGCCGCGCACCGGATGGCCTGGCTCGCCGATCACCTCGACGAACTGCCGGGCTCCGGGATCGTCTACACCCTCACCGTGGCAGCCGCCGAGGAGGTGACCGCCTTCCTGCAGCAGCGCGGCCACACCGTCGCCTCGTACACCGGCAAGACGGAGAACGCGGAACGGCAACAGTCGGAGGAGGACCTGCTCGCCAACAAGGTGAAGGCCCTGGTCGCCACCTCCGCCCTCGGTATGGGCTTCGACAAGCCGGACCTGGGGTTCGTGGTCCACCTCGGCTCACCCTCCTCTCCCATCTCCTACTACCAGCAGGTCGGCCGCGCCGGCCGTGGTGTGCGCCATGCCGAAGTCCTGCTCCTTCCGGGCAAGGAGGACGAGGCGATCTGGACGTACTTCGCGTCGCTCGCCTTCCCCTCGGAGGAACTGGTGCGCCGCACGCTCGACGTCCTCGCCCACGCGGACCGGCCCATGTCGTTGCCCGCCCTCGAACCCCTGGTCGAGCTGCGCCGCTCCCGGCTGGAGACCATGCTCAAGGTCCTCGACGTGGACGGGGCGGTGCGACGGGTCAAGGGGGGGCTGGATCGCGACCGGTCAGCCATGGACGTACGACGCCGAGCGGTACGCGTGGGTGGCCCGCCAGCGGGGATCCGAACAGCAGGCAATGCGCGAGTACGCGACGACCGCGGACTGCCGGATGGAGTTCCTGCAGCGCCAGTTGGACGACGCGGGCGCGAAACCCTGCGGCCGCTGCGACAACTGCGCGGGCGCACGCTACACCCCCGAAGCCTCTCCCACGGCGCTCGAGGCGGCCCGCGTGGATCTCGGCCGGGCGGGAGTGGAGGTGGAACCGCGGCGCATGTGGCCCACCGGGCTTCCGGCGATCGGCATGGACCTCAAGGGGCGCATCCCGGCCGGGGAACAGAGCGCTCAGGGCCGGGCGTTGGGACGCCTGTCGGACATCGGCTGGGGCAACCGGCTGCGTCCGATGTTCGCGCCCCGGGCCTCGGACGGGCCCGTGCCCGACGACGTGGCGAAGGCCGTGGTGGATGTGCTGGCCGGCTGGGCCAAGGGGCCCGGCGGCCGGGCGTCGGGAGCGCCGGACGCCCAGCCCCGGCCGGTCGGTGTGGTCACCCTCCCCTCCCGCACCCGCCCCGCCCTGATCCACTCGCTGGGAGCGCACATCGCGGAGGTCGGACGTCTGCCCCTGCTGGGTTCCGTGCAGTACACGGACGAGGCCCGGCCGGCGTCCCGGAGCAACAGCGCGCAGCGTCTGAAGGCCCTCGACGGGGCGCTGGCCGTCCCTTCCTCTCTCGCCACGGCCCTCGCCGGGGCCGGGGGCCGGTGCTTCTGGTGGACGACTACACGGAGACGGGCTGGACCCTCGCGGTCACGGCACGCCTGCTCCGGCGGGCCGGCGCCGGGGGGGTGCTGCCCCTGGTGCTGGCCGTACAGGGCTGACGCTCCGCGGGGACCCTGCCCGGCACACCGGGCAGGGATATAAGCCGCTGATCATGAGATACCGGTCTCCCCGTGTGATTGCTCGTTGCCGCATCCAGGTTCGACGGGAAGAATCGAGGTCCGCACCCGCACGGTTCGTCCGCCGATCAGGTTGGGCTCTGTTGCGTGCGCGCTCCCCGAAACCCGCCCCCGCCCGCAGTCCGGGCGTAGCCGAAGGGAGGACCGTGACCTTCGGATTCGCTTCGTCCTCGGCCGCATCACTGTCGACCTCCGCCACTCGTGTGCTCGAACCCGCGGAGTGGGCTGCCGCGGGAATTCCGCTGCTGCGCAACCCGCGTGAGGTCGTCAGCGGTCTGCACGCCCGGCATCGCCCCGGGCCGACGACCGCGGTCGTCGCCGTGCTCGACCCGGACGACCGACTGCGGGCGAGCGCTTCGTTCACCCGCCGTCCCGCCCCGGCGGACGGCTGGATGTTCCGCAACGCGCTGCTGTCCCAGTTGCGCCGGATCATCCCGCACGATCTGCGGCGCCGTACCCCGGTGCGTACCGCCGTACTGCTCTACTGCCGTGACGGCGACGCGCGTTGGACGGAGGAGGACGGCGCGTGGATGTGGGGGCTGCGGGACGCCTGCACGCTGCACGGGCTGCGCTGCGGGGCGTACATCACGCTGACCCGTGACGGCTGGCAGGTGCTCGGTGAGGGGCGCGGCGGGCGCCGGCCCACCGCCGACTCGGCGCCGGAGCCGTTCGCCACGGCCGCGGCACCGCCGCGGATACCGCGCACCGGCGGTGCCGCGTCCGAGGTCCTGCGCCGCGCGGCGGCACGCTGAGGGCCCACGGCGCTCCCCGGGACCGGGACCTGGCGCCCGCACTGACGGGCGCCAGGGCGTCGGCTCAGACGCCCGCGTTCATCACCGAGTTGATCCGCTTCGGGTCGCCGCAGACGATCAGCAGAGCGGTGGCCTTGGCGTGGGCGACGGACAGGGCCGACGCGGTCACCGACTCGGGACCGCCGTTGACGGCGACCACGACGACGGGCCGCGCCCCGGCACGCTCCGCACCGGCGACGTCCGTGTGGAAGACGTCGTCACCGGCGTCGTGCAGAGCCCAGTAGGACGCTTCACCGAAGGACAACTCGTGGGTGACCCACGGATGCGGCTCGCCGGTGGTGATCACCAGCACGTCGCCCGGTGCACGGCCCGAGTCCAGCAGCAGGTCCACGGCTTCCTCGGCGGCGTCGAGCGCCCCCTGGACCGAGGCCGGAACGAGCTGGATCTGGGTGCCGTCCGCGGCAGCGGCGGCCGGCTTCGGAGGGACGGGTTTGGCCGCCGCAGCGGCATCACGCGGCGTGCGTTGCGCCGGGGGCGCCGGCCGGGCCGGGCCGGGACGACCGGGACGCGGCGGAGCCACAGGGCGGGGACCGGGTACGGGGCGGGGGGTCGGCGCGGTACGGCTGCTGGCCGGAGTGGCGCGGGGACCCTGGGCACTCTCGTGAATCTGAGGCTCCTCGGGAATGAGAGGCATGGGCTGATTTTTATCAAACGTTGGTACGGCTCGCGCCACCGGGTGGCACATGAGTGCGAACGGAACCGTCAGAAGTCGAAGCCGAGCTGACCCTCGACCTCCGGAACGCTTCCGTCCGCCCAGCTGCGGACCTTCTTGAGATGCCGCCACTGGGGCAGCGCATCAAGATACGCCCACGACAACCGGTGGTAGGGGGTGGGCCCCCGGACCTCCAGCGCGGCCCTGTGCACGGGTGACGGATACCCGGCGTTGTCCGCAAAACCGAAGTCTGCATGGTCGGCACCCAGTTCGGCCATCATTTTGTCGCGGTGCACCTTGGCGATCACCGAGGCCGCCGCGACCGCCACGCACGACTGATCGCCCTTGATCACGGTTCGGACCCGCCAGGGCGCCCCGAGATAGTCGTGCTTGCCGTCGAGTATCACCGCGTCGGGCCGGACCGGCAGCGCCTCGAGCGCGCGTACCGCCGCCAGCCGCAGCGCGGCCGTCATCCCCAGCTGATCGATCTCCTCGTGGGACGCGTGACCCAGGGCGTACGAGGTCACCCAACTCCTCAGCGTCCGGTCGAGTTCGGCGCGCCGCTTGACGGTGAGGAGCTTGGAGTCGGTGAGACCTTCAGGGGGCCGACGCAGTCCGGTGACCGCCGCACAGACGGTGACGGGACCGGCCCAGGCGCCGCGCCCCACCTCGTCTACACCTGCGACGATCTTCGCCCCGGTCGTGGCGCGGAGAGAGCGCTCGACGGTGTGAGTCGGTGGTTCGTACGGCATGGCGCCCTTAGCGTACGCCGACCGGAACGGCCCGCGACACCCAGGTTCCCCGAACGATGTCACGGTCCACGACGACCCGGCTCAGGAGCCGCTCGGCCGCAGCAGCAAAATGACCGGCCGGCCGATCATTTCTTCCACATCCATGTCCGGCCCTTGGCTTCCGCACATGGTGAACCGGCGCGTCGTCATCGCCGGAATGACGTCGAAGACGTAGCCGCGTGCCGCGTCCGGGCGCACTTCCTCGCGCTCGATCCCCTACTCGATCACCTCTCGGAGCACCGCGACGGTCGGCTCCACCACCCCTCCGAAGAACACGGCACGGAACCGCTCGGCCTGCGCGGCATCACATTCGTGAACCACCGATCGCAGGGCAGCCGCGACGAGTTCCTCCACCGTCAGGCCGTGCCGGCCGGACGGACGGCTCCGGACAGACAGACGACTCCGGACAGGCGGCTAGAGCGACACCGGCATCCAGCTCGGCAGCTCCTCGACCCGCTCGATCCACCCGGAAGGCGGTCCCCCGACCTTCCCCGCCGCGACCACCCCGCCCACGATGGCGCACGTCGTGTCCACGTCTCCGCCCGCTTGGGCCGTCGTCCAGAACGCCTGCTCGTAGTCGCCCAGGGCCCGCGCGGCCGACCACAGCGCGAAGGGCACGGTGTCGTGGGCCGTCGTACGCCGTCCGCAACCGAGTACGGCGGCGACGGTGGCCACATCACCGAAGTCGAGCATGTCCCGGGCCCGGCGCAGCCCTGCGCCGACCGCGCTCCTCTTGGGCACCAGTGCGACGACCCCGTCGAGCAGGGCTTCCGGAGCGGGCGCCCCCCCGGGGGCGGCGGCGAGCGCGGCTGCCGCGGCGACGGCCATCGCGCCGACCACGGCCTCGCGATGCTGGTGGGTGGGGTAGGCCGAGATCTCGGCCTGGTGGACGGCCTGCTCCGGATCGTCCGCGTACCAGGCGCCCAGCGGTGCGATGCGCATCGCCGCCCCGTTGCCCCAGGAGCCCTGACCGTCGAAGAGGCCGGCGGCGAGCTCCCGCCAGTCACCGCCCTCACGGACCAGCCGCAGCAGCCGGCCGACCGCGGGCCCGTAGCCCCGGTCGAAGTCGTGGTGCCCGGCGAAGGACTGTGCCAGGGCCTCCTGGTCGATCCGCTGGTGAGCGGCCAGGACGGCGACGACCGAGCAGGCCATCTCCGTGTCGTCGGTCCACTGCCAGCGGCCTGGGGGCAGCTCACGGCGCATGAGCAGCGGATAGTTCCCCGGAACGAAGAACTGCGAGCCCAGCGCGTCCCCCACCGACAGGCCGCGCAGGCTGGCCAGGGCGCGGTCCAGGCGCCCGGCAAAGGAGAAATCAGCGGTCATCGCCCTGCCACTCTATCCGGTGATCCCATACGGTTCCGGCTCCCGCCAGCGTTCGAAGGGCCGGTCAAGCGTGTACTTGCCGTCCTCGCCCAGAACGAGCATCCGCGTCTCGGCGTTCCCCGGGTTCGACAGGCACTCGAACTCCGCCACGGTCCAGTGGAACCACCGCATGCAGAACAGCCGCATGGCCAGACCGTGCGTCACGATGAGGACGTTCGGCGGATGGTCGGGGGCATCGAAACTGCGGAAGAGGCTCTCCAGGAAGCCGTCGACCCGGTCGTAGACGTCGGCGCCGGACTCTCCCTGGGCGAAGCGGTAGAAGAAGTGGCCGTACGCGTCCCGGCGTTCCTTCTGCAGGCCTACGTCCTTCTGGTCCTGCCAGTTCCCCCAGTCCTGCTCGCGCAGTCTCGGCTCCTCACGCACGCGTATGAGCTCCGGGTCGAGCCCGAAGGCGCTCAGCGTCTGGTGCGTACGGCGGTAGGGGGACACGTACACGCTGACGCGCTCGTGGCCGAACAGGTCGCGCAACCGCTTACCCGTCTCCTCCGCCTGCCGCCGGCCCCGCTCGGTCAGGGCCAGCGCGTGATCGGGTTCGCGCTCATAAACGGAGTCGTCAACATTGCCCGTTGATTCACCGTGCCGGACAAGGACGATGCGCCGTGGTCGTGCCATGCCGAAACCCTAGAACGGGCGACGACCGGCCGAGCACCCGTACGCACCCCATACGGCACAGGTCACACACTTCCTGCACCACGGACAGCGCCGCGATCCGCATCCCACGGGGCACACAAGCCGCATGGTTCACATGCCTCGCACAAAGGGCGACGCTCTCGGTGCGCACGGTCGTCAGACCGTCCAGACCGGCTCCATGTCGACGACGTCCCCCGTCAGGGCCGCTATGTCGGCCTCCGTCTGCGCCCTCAGTGCGAGACGTTCCACGCGCTCGGTGCGGTACTTGCCGTGCTCGGCCGCCGACCACCACATCGACAGCACCAGGAACTCGTTGCCGGGGGCCTCACCGAACAGGCCTCGGACCATGCCGGGCGAGCCCGCCATCGCCGGGTTCCAGACCTTCTCGTGCATCAGCACGAAGTGCTCCGCCCGCTCCTCGTGGACCCGGCACAGCGCCACTCTCAGCAGGTCCACGTCCGTGAAACGCGGCTCGAAGCCCGTCTTCACGTCGAAGCGGTGGTCGAAGAGCCGGACCTGGGCGTCCTTGAAGGTGCCCGCCTGAGCCGAGGCGAGCCGATCATGGGAACGCGCCATGAACGAGTCGTAGAAGGCACGGCTCTCCCAGAAGGAGAAGATGTGCGCCACATCCTGCCGCGCACGGCTCCATCCTCCACCCTGTCCACGAAATCCCGGCTCCCCCAGAAGCCCCGCCCACTTCCGCTGTCCCCGTTCGAACCCCCGGCGGTCCACCACGGTGCAGCGAATCCACTTGACCAGCACCGCGCCATCGTAAGGCCGCGGAGCGTGGCGTCGGTCACCCTCGTCCGGACTGCTTCACCGCACTTACCCGGCCGGGCATGACAGGATGGACAACCTGCCGGATCCGCGAGGCAGTTGGGCCGAAAGGGCAGGATGGTCGCGCAGGGAAGGGGACATGGGTGAACGGCGTCAACAAGGGCATCGACAAGGTCGAGATCGCGCTGAGGTGGGACCCTAGTCCCGCGGGACAATCGTCCACCGATCTTGATCTCGTCGCCGCTCCCTACCCGGCAAGCGATCCACACGGCGATCCCTCCTATGTGGTGCACTTCGACAGCCGCTCCCCCGACGGCACCATCACGCTGAACCGGGACAGCAAGGACGGCTTGGGCTTCGGCTTCGACGAGGTCATGACGCTGGAGCTGAACCGGCTCGACGCGCGGTACGCGCGCGTGGTGGTCGGCGTCGTCATCCAGCAGCATCAGACGCGGCGGACCTTCTCCGGCGTGGCTCGCCCCGGTCTGCGCATCCGCCAGGGGTACACCGTCCTGGCCGAGGACGACTTCGGCGGTGTCCCGGAAGCCACGGCGGCCGTCGTCGCCGAGTTCACCCGGGACGACACCGGCGCATGGGGCCTCCGCCCCGGCGTCGAGGGCTTCCTGGACGATCCGGTGACGTTCACCCGCGCGATGGGGGCGATCCGCCGGGCGTGACCCGAACCCCCAGCGGCTCGGCTGCCCGGGGCTCGGCAGGCATCGGCAGAAAACAGAGGAGTGGGGCACCAGCCCACGGGCTGGTGCCCCACTCCTCGCTCTCCACCGCTCAGTCACCGGCCGGACGCACCGGTACCGGCGGTGTCAGGTCCTGCCTCAGCTGCACCCGCTGGTCGAGCCGCAGCCCTCGCAGATGTAGCAGGAGCCGGCCCGCTGCATCTTCGTGCCGCAGGAGAAGCAGAGCGGAGCGTCGGCCTGGATGCCCAGCTGCATCTCGACCAGCTCGGCGCTGGTGTGCGCCTGCTGCGGGACGGGCTTGACCGCCTCGGCCTCGGCCTTCGGCGTGGAGACCGCCTTCAGCTCCTGGGCCCGCGGCGCGGACTGGGCCAGGCCCTCGACGTCGAGCTCGGCATCGTCGAGGGACTGCTCGTAGGAACCGGTCTCGAGGTGGCGCTGACGCTCCTCGGCGGAGTGGATGCCGAGCGCGGAGCGCGTCTCGAAGGGCAGGAAGTCCAGCGCCAGCCGGCGGAAGATGTAGTCGACGATGGACTGCGCCATCCGCACGTCCGGATCGTCCGTCATACCGGCCGGCTCGAAACGCATGTTGGTGAACTTCGAGACGTACGTCTCCAGCGGGACGCCGTACTGGAGACCGACGGAGACCGCGATGGAGAAGGCGTCCATCATGCCCGCGAGGGTCGAGCCCTGCTTGGACATCTTCAGGAAGACCTCGCCGAGTCCGTCGTCCGGGTAGGAATTGGCCGTCATGTAGCCCTCGGCACCGCCGACGGTGAAGGAGGTGGTGATGCCGGGACGCCCCTTCGGAAGACGCTTGCGGACCGGGCGGTACTCGACCACCTTCTCGACCGCGGCACGGATCGTCTCCTCGGCCTTCTCGGTGACCTCCGCCTTCTCGTCCTTCTTCTTGGCGGAGAGGGGCTGACCGACCTTGCAGTTGTCGCGGTAGATGGCGAGCGCCTTGACGCCCAGCTTCCATGCCTCGAAGTAGATCTCCTCGACCTCTTCGACGGTCGCTGTCTCCGGCATGTTGACCGTCTTGGAGATCGCGCCGGAGATCCAGGGCTGGATCGCGGCCATCATGCGGACGTGGCCCATGGGGGAGATGGCCCGCTCGCCCATGGCGCAGTCGAACACCTCGTAGTGCTCGTGCTTGAGACCGGGGGCGTCGATCACATTGCCGTGGTCGGCGATGTGGGCGACGATCGCCTCGATCTGCTCCTCCTGGTAGCCCAGGCGGCGCAGGGCCTGCGGGACGGTGCCGTTGACGATCTGCATCGAACCGCCGCCGACGAGCTTCTTGAACTTGACCAGGGCGAGGTCGGGTTCGACACCGGTGGTGTCGCAGGACATCGCCAGACCGATGGTGCCGGTCGGAGCGAGCACGGACGCCTGGGAGTTGCGGAAGCCGTTCTTGTCGCCGAGGCGCACCACGTCCTGCCACGCCTCGGTGGCGGCGGCCCACACCGGGCTGTCCAGGTCGTCCATGCGCACGGCCGCGCCGTTGGCGTCGAAGTGCTGCTTCATGACGCGCTTGTGGGCGTCGGCGTTACGGGCGTAGCCGTCGTACGGGCCGACCACCGCGGCCAGTTCCGCGGAACGCCGGTAGGCCGTGCCGGTCATCAGCGAGGTGATCGCACCCGCGAGGGCGCGGCCGCCGTCCGAGTCGTAGGCGTGACCGGTGGCCATCAGCAGGGCGCCGAGGTTGGCGTAGCCGATGCCGAGTTGACGGAACGCGCGCGTGTTCTCGCCGATCTTCTGGGTCGGGAAGTCCGCGAAGCAGATCGAGATGTCCATCGCGGTGATGACCAGCTCGACGACCTTCTGGAAGCGCTCGGTCTCGAAGGACTGGTTGCCCTTGCCGTCGTCCTTGAGGAACTTCATCAGGTTCAGCGAGGCCAGGTTGCAGGACGTGTTGTCCAGGTGCATGTACTCGCTGCACGGGTTCGACGCGGTGATCCGGCCGGACTCGGGGCAGGTGTGCCAGTTGTTGATCGTGTCGTCGTACTGGATGCCCGGGTCGGCGCAGGCCCAGGCGGCCTCGGCGATCTTGCGGAAGAGCGCCTTGGCGTCGACCTCCTCGATGACCTCACCGGTCATCCTGGCCCGGAGGCCGAACTGACCGCCCTGCTGGACCGCGTTCATGAACTCGTCGTTCACGCGGACCGAGTTGTTGGCGTTCTGGTACTGGACGGAGGCGATGTCGTCGCCGCCCAGGTCCATGTCGAAGCCCGCGTCGCGCAGGACGCGGATCTTCTCCTCTTCCTTGACCTTCGTCTCGATGAACCCCTCGATGTCGGGGTGGTCCACGTCGAGAACGACCATCTTGGCGGCCCGGCGGGTGGCGCCGCCGGACTTGATGGTGCCGGCGGACGCGTCGGCACCGCGCATGAAGGAGACCGGCCCCGAGGCGTTGCCCCCGGAGGACAGCAGTTCCTTGGAGGAGCGGATGCGGGAGAGGTTCAGGCCGGCGCCGGAGCCGCCCTTGAAGATCATGCCCTCTTCCTTGTACCAGTCGAGGATCGACTCCATGGAGTCGTCGACGGACAGGATGAAGCAGGCGGAGACCTGCTGGGGCTGCTTGGTGCCGACGTTGAACCAGACAGGGCTGTTGAAGCTGAAGATCTGGTGCAGAAGGGCGTAGGCCAGCTCGTGCTCGAAGATCTCGGCGTCGGCGGGCGACGCGAAGTACCTGTGGTCCTCGCCCGCCTTCCGGTACGTCTTCACGATGCGGTCGATCAGCTGCTTGAGGCTGGTCTCACGCTGCGGGGTGCCCACGGCACCGCGGAAGTACTTGCTGGTGACGATGTTGACCGCGTTCACCGACCAGAACTCGGGGAACTCGACGCCGCGCTGCTCGAAGTTGACCGAGCCGTCGCGCCAGTTGGTCATGACGACGTCACGGCGCTCCCAGACCACCTCGTCGTAAGGGTGGACCCCCGGAGTGGTGTGGATGCGCTCGACACGCAGTCCCTTGCCGGCCTTGGTGCTCTTGGCCCGGGAACTCCGTGTCGGACCGCTCGCCGTCTCTGTCATGCCGCCTCCCTGGTACGGGCAAAAACGCCCTGAAGTGCCCCGATGTTCCCGTGGCACGATGTTTGTCCAACGCTGCGGGCGCCCCACTGGCATCACCCGCAACAGATCTTCTCGTCGCCGCCGTCCGGCCGCACCCGGCCGTCGGCCGGGCGGGGACCGCCGGTCAGTCGGCGGCCGGAGCGGGTTCCGGGACCTGGGCAGTCCCTCCGGACCCGCTGCCGTCCTCCTGGCTCCCCACGACAACCCCTTCGCGGTCTCCGTCGTCCGCGCCGGAGTGCGCCACCTGCCTGAGTTCCGCGATCGCGGCCTCGAAGTCCTCCAACGACTCGAACGCCCGGTAGACGGACGCGAACCGCAGATAGGCGACGAGGTCGAGTTCCTGCAGCGGGCCGAGTATGGCCAACCCCACGTCATGGGTGGTCAGCTCGGCACTCCCGGTGGCCCGCACCGCCTCTTCGACACGCTGGCCGAGCTGCGCGAGCGCGTCCTCGGTGACGGGACGCCCCTGGCACGCCTTGCGCACACCGTTGATGACCTTGGTGCGGCTGAACGGCTCGGTGACCCCGGACCGCTTGACCACCATGAGCGAGCACGTCTCCACGGTCGTGAAGCGACGGGAGCAGTCAGGGCACTGGCGGCGCCTGCGGATCGACGTGCCGTCGTCGGTCGTACGACTGTCGACGACCCGGCTGTCGGAGTGCCTGCAGAAGGGGCAATGCATGAAATCCCAACCCTCCCTCACAGCAGACTCCATGGCCTCACAAGACCTGTCCGGCCCCACGAAGCTGCTCCAGCATAAGCGATCTCCGAGGGCCTCAAGACCCGGGGGACCACAACTTCTGGGTAGCGAGTGCAATCCAACCACTAGATGTGGGGATTGGCTCATACATGCACTCCAGCACGCGTGTCACACGAATCGCGGGCAACCGACTCCCGACCGAGCCCTCCTGCGGCGCCCGCACGGCCTCCGCGCGGTCTCCATGACGGGCCCTGTACGGGCACCCCGCCGCAGACCCGCGGGACCTTCGGCGGGCCCCCGCGCGGGACGCCTTCCCCGTCGCCGAGGCTCGCAGTCGTGCGCCGCCGCAGCACATGGGGAGATGCCGTGCACACGGAAAGGAGAGCGCGTGCGGCTCCCGGAGAGAGCCGGGGCCACCCCCGTGCCGCGAGACACCCGGTGGCAGACTGGCCCGACGACCGGGGGCCGTCACCTCGGCGACGCTTCCGTCGGGCCGGGCGTTGGGTTCGTTCCCTCTCGGTTCGTGATCGCTCGTTCGCGGTACTGATTGCCGCACCGACCTGCCCACCTACCCCTTCC
>NZ_JBFAKH010000095.1:0-25595 GCF_040655635.1 Streptomyces sp. NPDC050388 | reverse complement strand
CTCAACTGGCGCCACTACAAGCACTTCGGCCCGCCCGCACCGTGCGTGCTGTGCGGCACCACCACCCCGCTGAGGTCCCACGCCAAAGAGCCCGTGCACAAGGTCTGCGCGGAGCTCTGGAACGCACGGCACCCCGGCGAGACCCGATTCGTCTCCGACCCGCCCAAGGACGGCGGGACGACCGACCACGCCTGACCTCTCCCTCCACCTGGAGGCCCCATGAGCAGCACCCAGCCCGACGTCGACCGCACCCTCGCCTACCCCGAGCCGCCGGCCTCGCCGCTCTGGCACCGCCGCGGCCCGAAGGCCCGGCCGCTCACCCCCGCCCAGCAGCGCCGCAACCGCGAGCTCCTCGACCTCGCGCAGCGCTCCCCCCGACCCCGCTCCCCTCGCTCCACCAAGACCCTGACGGAGGCCCGCTGATGAACCCCCAGACGCACCTGGCCATAGACGGCTACGTCGACGCGATCCCGGCCCCCGGCACCGGCTGGGGCACCGCCCGCTTCGACCTGATCCACTCCCCCGCCAACGCGGACCGGATCGCCCCCGACGCCCCGGACACCGTGTACGCCTGCACCACCGGAGACCCACGCATCGCCGACGTACTACTGCGCGAGATCCAGCCCGGCGACCTCCTGCGCGTCACCGGCACCCTCGTTCAGCCCGACGACCCCGAGGCCCCTGCCCACCTCACCGTCGACGGCCTGGAGCTCCTCGAGGCCGCACCGGCCCCCGTGCTCTACGACCTCGTGCTGGAGCGGTTCGGCATCTACGTCGTCGTGTTCGACGCCGACCGCGACGCCGTGCCGGTGTTCACCGCCTCCGGTCGCTGGGCCGGCGAGGCCGCCAGCCCCGACGCGATCGGCGACCTCATCGAAGCCCACGAGAACGGCGGCACGCGATGACGACCGCCCTCCCCGCGCAGCGCACCGTCCTGGCGCGGTTCCCCGCCGGCCACCCCTGCGGCTCCTGGCCCGCCGACGAACACGCCGCCGCCCAGCGCGACCAGGGCACCGACGCCCCAGTCGTCATGGACCTCGACAGCGACCAGCTCATCGTGGTCACCAACACCACCACCCAGTAGCAGCACCCCGCAGCGCCGCGCCCGGCCCTTCCCGGTTGGGCGCGGCGCTGCCCGTGTGCCCGCTCCTCACCATCGAGCAGGAGGCTCCCTTGCCCCCGATCCGCCTGATCTCGTCCGGCTACCTGCACCTGCCCACCGGTCCGGACGGTTCCCCCGTCCCGCCCGCCGCCGACCGGATCGAAGACGTCCGCGACCGGCTCCGCGACCCGGCCGCCTCCCACGACATCCTCGACCTGGACGGCCTCCACCCCCGCGTCCAAGACGTAGTCCTCAACACCCCCGGCGCCCGCGAACTGCTCGCCAACCTCGCCGACTACGCGGCCCTTCCCGCCGGTTCCCGCCGTATCGCCATCGGCTGTACAGGAGGTCGCCATCGAGGTGTTGACCGGACTACCAAAGGACACGCTGAGCGGGAGCGCATCCACCGCTCGGCCAAATTTGGTTGTCGACGGGTCCACCTCCACGTCGACCGATCCGTGATCCGCCGCCCCACACCCAAGAGCTGACCACCCACCAGCATGACCAGGCCCCCGGGGCCGCCCTCATCGAGGGCGGCCCCGGGGGCCTTTTCGCGTTTCTGGAGCGCTCCGGCCTGACCGGCTTCACCCCTGGTCAATGGCCTACATAAGGGAGCGGCAGCGCCGTGACGGACGGCAACCCCGCGAAGTTTCCTGCATCTCGCGAGAGACGTCGTGGGCTCCTAGAGGTGCGGCACCGCCCTAGATCCACGCGGTCGGGCTGCACTGTCGGGCACACCCGGCAGCAGGACCTTACGAAAGGGACCATGTACATGAACACCAACCCCGACGGAGGCGCCGGCCCGCGCTTGTCCGTGCTGCTCCTGGTGACGGTCGCCGCCGTCGCAGCCGCGCAGAGCGAGGCATGGGCGAGTGCGGTTGGAACTGCCGTCGCCCTGTACTCCGTCCTGACCATCGGCAGCCAGGACCGGAGGAATTGACCATGGCCCGCACGAAGCCGTCCACCGCCCACCTTGCCCTGGTCCGATCCCTCAAGGAGCACGGGCTCAAGGCCACTCCGACGCAAGTGGAGCGCTGGCAACAAAACAGCTGGCTTCCCAAGCCCTCGGCCTGGTTCAAGCCTGACTCCCCCACCATCCAGCCCCACATCCTGCGTCGGGCCATGCACTTGGCGATCACCGCGCGACAGGGCCGTGGCATGGGGTGGATCGGGTGGCACTTGTGGGCCGCCAACGCCACCCCTGACAGCGCCCAGCAGCTGCGGACGGCCCTGGTCGCGAGTCTAAAGAGGCCGCTGGCGCGGGCGGGCGTCGACAAGATCCCCACCGGGAACTCCGACCGGGCGTTCCAGGCCAGACGGGCCGCGGCCGAGAGGATGCTGAGGAATCGCCGTTTGCCGCGGCGGGACCTGGACGAGACTTTGCGCGCCCACGCTGCCGAAGCCGGGCTCGAACTGCCCCGCTCGCCGGGCGCCCTGCCGAACGTATTCCACCGGGCCCTGATGGACCCTGGCGTCCGGCTGCTGCTCGGCGGCGCCGACGACATCGGGATCGAGGAGCTGCTAGAAGCGCTGGAACGGGCCATGCCGGACCACACGGAGAAGATCGAGCGCATTCGTGAGGAACACCGACAGGCCGAACTCGACGACGGAATCGACCTGCTGGCACAGTCCCCATGGGCTCAGGGCATCCCCGGCATGGTGCGCACCGTCGAGACGGCCGACGACCGGGACCTATGTCGCGCCGTGCACACCTGCACGTTGGCGACCGGCGCCCTTCACGAGTTGATGCGGCGCTCCTCGGACGAGCCGGAGATCCTCGCTCGGCTGACCGGAGATGTGATGTGGCAGCGGTGGGCCGTTGTCGGTGGCATCACACCAGAGGGAGCACCCGGCTTGGCTGCTGTCGCCCTCAACACAGTCCAGTACCTGACGGAGCCTGACTGGGCCGCGGAATTGGGTCGCTACATGTCCCTCATGCACGCCTTGGATGTTGCCTACCCCACGCATCCGGGCACCCTCGGAGGCGGGATAGAGGCCTAAGTGCGGGGACGAGTCGGCCTTCCGGCGAGGCTGGCGCCCCCGCCCCATACTCCAGAGCTGACCACCGACACGGCACGATCAGGCCCCCGGTGCCGCCCCATCAAGGGCGGCACCGGGGGCCCTATTCGGGGTCAAGGGTGCGTCCACTGCACGGTCAGCCGCGGAAGACGTCTTCCATCTCCCACAAGGTGGAACTGATCTTGCTCACGTTTTCTCCGCCACTGAGTACTGCGTGAGTCAGGGCCAAGAGAGCGTAGGCCGTTGCGCGCTGTCCAGGATCCGTGACCTGTGCGAGCTCCTGTTCGGCCAAGGTCGCGTAGTTCCGGGCTTCGCTGCCATGGTCAGCCACAAGTCCTCCTCGTTGTCGAGTCGACTGTAGGACCGGGGACTGACAGGCACCGGCTACGCATGTGGGGTGCTTACCCGGTAAGCACCCCACATGCAGGTACTAACGTCAGAACGAGTGAACGATGGGCGAGGCCTGACTTGTTTAGATCATCAGCGGCAGTATGCTGCCGCGCATGGCATCTCCAAACCCAGGGGGTGAGCGGGAGAAGCTTGTGTCCAAGCTGCCCGCCTCGCTCCGACAAGCACTCAAAGTCCGAGCCGCGCAGCTGAACACCGACGTCCAGGACGCCGTCACTGCAGGCATCCAGGCTTGGCAAGCCCACACTGACGAGTTCCCGGCCGTCGACACCGCCGGCGCGGAATCCTTCGGAACCTGGCTCCCTGAAGGTCTCTACGACGCCTTCAAACAGGACTGCAGCACCCGCGGCGTCTCCTACATCCAAGGCCTCGCCCAGGCCGTCGTCCTGTGGCTCGAACAGAACCCGGCCAGCGACGAACCTGCCATCACACGCCGCCTCATTGTCTGCAACCAGAAGGGCGGCGTAGGCAAGACAGCTGTCTCCGCCGGTCTCGCCCAAGCCCTTGCAGAAGAAGGACATCGCGTCCTGCTGGTCGACTACGACCCGCAAGGCCACCTCTCCCACCAACTCGAACTTAAAGTCATCCCAGCCGGGCAAGAGAGCCTGGTCACCCATATGCTCAACCGCGACCAGGCCAATCAGGCTCTGCTCGACCTGACCGTCGTCATAGAGGGAACGCGCTTCGAAGGCCGCCTGCGAATCCTGCCCGCAGCCTTCGACGCCTTCCTCCTCGACTCCGGCCTCACCATTTTCCGCGGCCCCCGCCACTCCACACTCGAGCGTGCGCTGGCACCCCTCGAAGAGCACTTCGACGTCATCGTCATCGACTCCCCACCCAGCCTCGGCCTCGCCATGGACGCCGGCATCTTCTACGGCCACCGCCGCGACGGCGAGAAGCCAGCCAGGTCCGGCCTCGTCATCCCCGTTGAAGCCGAAGACACCTCCGCCCAGGCCTACGGCATGCTCATCAACCAAGTCGCATCCCTCACCAAGGACTACGACATCGAAGTCGAACAACTCGGCCTGGTCGTCAACAAGTACGACTCCCGCCGCGGCTTCATCGCCACCTCCTCGCTAGAGAAGTGGAAGGCCCTCGGAACTCCCCCAGTCCTCGCCGTAGTCCCCGACCTCAAAGAGCAACGAGAAGCCGTACGACTTCAGAAACCACTCCTTGCCTACGCACCCGAATCCGACCAAGCACATCACATGCGCCAGATCGCCAGGGGGCTCGCATGAGCAAAGCAGACGCCCTGGGCGGATCCGCGACCTTCGATGCCGTGGCTCAGCCTATGAGCAGCCGAGCTGCATCCTTCGCCGTCTTCGCCGGCCACAGCACCACCGAGCAGGAAGACAACACCACAACCACCACCAACACCCCGCGGCTCCCCGTCCACAAACTCACCCGCAACCCCTACAACCCGCGGGTCGAGGCCAAGGCCATCGAGGACATGGCCGACAGCCTCACCGGACGCGGCATCATCCAGCCCCTGACAGTCGTCACTCGACAGGCATTTCTCCAGGCGCACCCCGGCCAGGAACACGCTCTCGGCAATGCTGAGTACGTCGTCGTAGACGGCAATCGCCGCCTCGCCGGAGCTGAACTCGCCGGCCTTGATGACGTCCCCGTCCACATCGACGACTCCCTCACACAAGACGCCGACACCCTGCTGGAAACCGCCCTCACAGCAGCAGTTCAGCACGAGGACCTCGAGCCCCTGGACGAAGCCAAGGCACTCGAACGCCTTGTCCAAGTCCACGGGTCACAGCGAGCCGTCGCCCGCGCACTAGGAAAATCCAGCGGCTGGGTAACCCAGCGTCTGGCTCTCCTCAAGCTCACCCCAGAGCTGCAAAAAGCACTCGAGGACAAGACACTCCCCGTGAAGATCGCCCGCACAGTCGGGCAGCTCCCCGAGCAGCAACAGCAGAGCGCCGCTGAGGAAGCACTCGCGCAGCGGACAAAGAAGAAAGAGCCCAAGCAGAAGCCGAGCACTGCTTACCCGGTAAGCACCCCCCCGGCAACCGCCGACGAGCAGCCTCTGCCGGAGCCTGCGAGCCCCTCCAGCGCAACATCCCAGGGAGAGGACCTGACGGTCCTAGCCGCGCAACTGAAGAAACGCCTCACTCCTCAGCAGCTCGAAGAACTGGTTGAGCTGCTCATCAGCTGACGCCAGTGCTTGGCACCTCGACAAACGGGCAGCAAGATCAAGAGGTGCTTACCCGGCAAGCACCTACGAAGCGAGCAGATGTCGCGCTACTACGACGAGTCACTACACGGCGAACACCGCTCCAACAGGGCCCCGTGCTACTGACAAAGGCAGGTAGTGGTCTCAATGCCAAGTAGGCGCAGCAGGTCGAAGGTGATGAAGTGGGCTGACCGCTGAGGGCCAGCCTCCCCGCGAGGAGGCTGGCCCTTCCGCATCACTGCGCGAAGTACTGCCACAGCAGCATGAGCGGTGAAACGCCGGTGGTGGCGTGACCCAGGATCTCGGCTGCCGCCCAGGCGCCGGAGGCGTAGCCGAACCCGGCGAGGAAGTGCCGAGAGGTGAGCCGGACCGCCTTCAACATCAGCGCGCGGAGGCGAGCACTGAGTATGCGCAGGCGGCGGGTGAACTGCTGACGGCGGTTGGGCTGGGCAGGCTGCGGAGCGTCCGCGATAGACACGAGTCCCCCTACAGGTACAGACGGGCCAGGGTGATCGGCTGCGCCGGGGGCGCAGCGTCCGCGGGGAGTCGCCGCGCGGTCGGCCGTCCTCGTAGGGGTGGTGCTCATCAGCCCGAGGTGGCTGTGAGATGCAGCGTAGGGCACATCGGACGGTTGGTTCCCCCGCTTGTGGAAACCATGTCCTTCTCCTATCGATCAAGAGAGCCGGACCATGGACCACCCAAGACGCTTACGTCGCGGGCTCGATCACGACTCTCCTTCACCCCCTGGAGCGGGAGGGATTCCTCCAGACAGCAAGACCGCGCGAAGAACTTCGCCGCCGTATCAGATCGGCGTGCTTGCGTCGCGGGACGGCCCACTCCCCACGAGGCGCAAGCCCCCTCGTTCGAATCAACCCGAACGCTCGCGTGCGAATTCGCACGCCGCGCTGACGGATCAGGGCCCCGTGAAGATCTCGTGCGTCCCGACCCGGCGCCAGACGATGTACTGCTCGCCGGGGCGGCACGCGGGCCCCTACTCCCACGTCGCGCGTCCTGCGGGGCCGGTGCCCATGAACCAGGTCAGTTCGTAGACGCCCGGTGCTTGCTGAACGCGCTTGACGCGGAGGCCGGCGCGGAAGCTGCCGGTGCGTAGGTCCTCGACGAAGGCCGCCACGGCACGGCGGAATCGGCGGCGCTGCTCCGGGGGGAGGCGGTCCAGGTCGGCGGCGAAGCGCGGCAGGGTCTCGTAGGTGGGCACGGTGAACCTCCAGGACGCACGAAGCCCCCGGCCGGTCGGCCGGGGGCGGTGGTGGCTGTTCGTGTTGAAGGGCGTCGGTGACGCGGTGCGCTCAGCGGTGGTGGTCGGTTGGGGAAGTAGTGCGTGGGTGCGCGTTGGATGGCGTTGGAGTCGGCTCAGGGCGGATTTCGTGGTGGGTGGTGCTGATGTGGTCGTGGCGCAGCATTCGCACGGTCCGGGTCAGAGGCCGTAGCGGTCGTTCATCAGGTCGTTCCACCTCTGCACGTTGGGCAGGTCATTGGCGCAAGCGGTGCAGTGGGGCAGGTAGTCGGTCCGGGTGGGGTACGGCACGTTCGAGCGGACGACGACGGTCGGGCGCAGCGTGAGGGGCTGGCCGCACAGCGGGCAGAGGTCTCCGTGAAGCAGTTCGTTCGTCATGCGGCGGACTGTGCACAGGTCGACGGCTTACCGTCTCGGGCTGGCGTCGCGGCCCGCCTGGCGGGCGGGGCGGTAAAGATCTGGTGATGGCCTCCCGCCCGGCGGGACGTACCCGAGATCGCACTTTTTCGCAGGTCAGTGCCGAGTTTCTATGGGCCGGTGATCAGCAAGTCGGAGGTTCGCCCGGGGAGCGGGTGGCGCTATCTTTTCCGCGGCGTGATGGTTGGCGACGGCCACCGCACGGCGGGGACGCCGCTGCGCGCCGCCCAGGACGAAGCCGGTGTCCCGCCCGGCGTCTGGAAGGGCCGGGGCCTGGCCGCGGTCGGCCTGACGGCCGGGGACGTGGTGAGCGAGCGGCAGGCCGAACTGCTCCTGGGGGAAGGCCGGCACCCGGACGCCGACCGGATCGAGCGCGAGCTCCTGACGGCGGGCCAGAGCCCGGCCCATGCCCGGCGGGCGACCGTGCTGGGCAGGCCCATCGAGCACAACCGCTCCCCGAAGACGGAGAAGGCGAAGGAGCGCACACCGTGGCTGGCGATGGACCTGGTGTTCCGGGCGCCGTCGACGGCACACATCGCGTGGGCGCTCGCAGGTGACGAGACCCGTCTCGTGCTGGAGCTGTGCCAGGACACCGCCCGGGACAAGACCCTGGCGTGGCTGGAGGAGTCGGTCGCACAGATCCGGTGGGGGAGCAGCGGCAAACACCGCAAGCCGATCCGGGACGGGCTGATCGTCGCGGTGTTCCGGCACTACGAGTCCCGCGCTGCCGAGTCGAAGCCGCTGCTCCACGACCATGCGGTGGTCTCGATCCGTGCCCGCCGTCCGGACGGGACGTGGGGCAACCTCTCCGCGGATTCGATGCTGGCCCACATCGTCGCGGCCGACTGTCTCTACACCCTCCTGTTCATGGAGGAGGTGTCCGCCCGGCTCGGGTGGGCGTGGGAGCCACGCGAGGTGACCCCGGGCCGCCGGCCCGTCATGGAGATCGCGGGGATCGACCAGCGGCTCATCGGCTGGCAGTCGACCCGCCGTCAGCAGATCGAGGATGCCCTGTCCGTCCTCACGGACCAGTACGAGGAACGCCAGGGGTACCCGCCCGGCGAGAAGGCCGGCTACGCGCTGGCCTGCCAGGCCGCCGACCAGACCCGCCCACCCAAGCGTACCGAGCTGCTGTCGCTGACCGAGCTGCGGACGCGATGGCGCACCTCCGCGATCCGGGCGTTCGGCGCCTGCACCGTCTACCGGCTGGCAGAGCGGGCGCGAGCGGCGGCCGCGGCAGTGTGGGCGCGGGTGCGGCCGATGGTCGACATCGCCCTGGCCGCCGTGGACACCGTCGCCGTGGTCTACGTGATGCGCGGCGCCTTCGCACGCCACCACCTGCTCGCCGAAGCACGCCGCCACCTCGCCTACGCCCTGCGCGGCCAGCCCCACCAGCCCGGCCTGGACGAACGGATTGTGCAGGCGGCCGTCGACGACCACACCCGCCCCGTCGGGCGCGGCCGAAGGATGACCGCCGACCTGCGCGCCCTGTACCCGAGCGACACCGAGGACCAGGCCGTGCTGCGCCCGCTGACCCGCAGCCGCACGGCGGCCCCGTACGAGCGGGCCCGCCTCGCCGCCGGCGCCCTGGCCGCCCGGGTCCGTGCCGCGCGGCGAGCGGAGCGCCTGGGCTCCCGCACCCGCCCGTACGCCGTCGCGGTGCCCGCCGCCTCGAGGTCGCACCCGCGGCCGTTCCGCGACGGCCGGAAAGACGGCCGCCTCCCGGAGCCGGAGACCGGCGTCGACACGGTGGAGCAGACCCGCCAGACCCTCGAAGCCGCCGCCGCACAGGTGGCCGCCACGCTCCAGGACAGCCAGCGGGCACGCGAAGCCGCCCACGGCCTGCGTCCGCAGCCAGCCCCGGCGGCGGTCCCGCCGCCGCACACCCAGCAACCCGGCACCCAGCACACACCGGGCCGAACCACAGGAGGAGTCACGTGAACACCCCGGAAGACCAGCCCAACCCCGACGAAGCCCTCGCCCGCGCCCGTGCCGCCCGCAAGCAGATGGCCGCCGCGCTCGACGAGGACCAGGAGCCCGAAGTCGACGAGCCCGTGGGGTGGCAGCCGATCTGGAAGCGGCCCTGGACGCCGAAGTCGAAGGCGGCCAAGAAGAAGGAGCTGCGCGAGCAACGCCGACGGCTCCAGGACACCGCCAAGCGCCGCCTCGCCGCGGGGAACTCGCGCCGGCCCCGCTCCCGGCAGAACCGGATCGGCAACGCGGCCGCGCGCCGCGATGCCCGCGCCCTCTCCCGGGTGCGGCACTCCAACGCCTGGCTGTGGTGACGATGCCCGGCACCGTCCACTGAGTGGAGGCTTCCTAACGCTGTTGTCAAACGGCGCTGTTTCAGCGCTGGATGGTGACGACCATCTGCGGCAGCACTCTGCCGGCGATGGAGCCCGAGGGCACGCTTCCTATGCGGACTGCACCCATGGCGCGGTAGAAAGGCTCGGCATTCGGGTCCGCGTCGATCGTGAGCTGGGTGAACCCCAGGTCTCGTCCAGCTGCGATGGTGCGTTCGAACAACAGGCGGCCGATCCCTTGGCCAATGGCCTGCGGCTCGACAAACATCATGCCCAGAACGCCTGTGGGTGGCTCTCCCTCAAGAGTCGTGAAGCCCAGGATGTGGCCATCTCTGTCAGCCACCGTGGCTCGTCGGCGTGCAACCTCGTGCGCGGCAACTGTGAGCTCGTCGCGACAGGCTTTCAGGAAGTCGGCGTCATAGCCCCAATGCGCCTTGGACCGCAGTGCCAAGTTGGTGAGCATGTCGGCTTCCGTGGCCCGTGCGGGCCTGATCAGCACGTCCATCTACGTCCCCCGCTCAGATGTAGGTCTTTCGATCTTCGCACCCTGCAGTTGTGCGGGAACAGTGCGCGGTGGCCTCTGGCTGGACAGGACGAGCGTTCAGCAGGCCATTGTCGGAGGCTCGACTTGGTAGCACCGTCGGTCGCGGATGAGTGCCCACAGGACGTTGACGCGTCGCCGGGCCAGCGCCAGGACGGCCTGGACGTGGCTCTTGCCCTCGGTTCTCTTGCGGTCGTAGAACCGCTTGGAGTTGGGATCGCTCCAGGAGCTGACCAGCGCGGAGGTGTAGAAGACGCGTTGCAGGCGCCGGTGGTAGCGCTGGGGGCGCCGCAGGTTGCCACTGGTCTTGCCGGAGTCGTGCGGAGCGGGAGCGACGCCGCCGAAGGCCGCGAGCCGGTCCGCGGTGGGAAAACCGTCCAGGCTGCCGCCGATGGCAACCAGGAACTCGGCACCGAGCTTGGGCCCCATGCCTGGCATGCTCAGGATCACTTCGGCGAGTTCGTGCTCGCGAAACCGGCCCTCGATGAGCCTGTCGATCTCGGTGATCTTCTCGTTGAGGGCCATCACCTCCCTCGCCAGGGTGTGCACCACCTTCGCGATGACCTTCTCGCCGGCCACGGCTGTGTGCTGCCGCTCGGCGGCCTCGACGGCGGCCTTGGCGAGGCTTTCGGCGCCGCGGACCTTGCGGTTGCGCAGCCAGGTGGTGAGCCGGCTGACGCCGATGCGGCGCAGGGCGGCGGGAGTCTGGTAGCCGGTGAGGAGGACCAGCGGCCCGGTGTTGGTGAGTTCCAGGGCGCGTTCGAGCGCGGGGAACATGCTCAGCAGGGTGCCCCGCAGGCGGTTGATGGTGCGGGTGCGGTCGGCGACCAGGTCGATGCGGTGGCTGGTGTGCAGCCGCAGCTCGATCGTGGTCTCGTCGTCGGGACGGATGGCCTGCAGGTCGCGGCGCATGCGTGCCTGGTCGGCGATGATCCTGGCATCGCGGACGTCGGTCTTGCCCTCGCCCCGGTAGGCGTCGGAGGCCCGGTTGACCATGCGGCCGGGGATGTACAGCAGCTCCTGCAGGTGGTTGACCAGGACAGCGATCAGCAGACCGGGCTCACCGCCGGTCATGTCCATCGCCCACGTCGCCTCGCGGCCATCGGCGAGGTCGAGGACGTCGCCCAGGAGTTTCAGGAGTTCCGGCTCGTCGTTGGCCACCCGTCGCGACAGCAAGGTCGTGCCGTCGGCGTCCATGGCGACGCAGTGGTGGTGGGTCTTGCCGCAGTCGATCCCGGCCCATATCCGGCTCATCGTTCTCCCGGAGTTGATCTTTCTTTGCGTACCACGGACGACCTCGCCGGCATTGCCCTACACAGCGATCTTGTCGCACTTCCTAATCGGCGGCCGAGTCGTCGTGGGGAGCAGGGCGGCCAAGCCTCCGGAGCCACGAACAACGGCAGCCAGCCTGAGAGCCACACCCCGCCCCCTGGGTGCCACAACCTTACGAATGGCTGGGGCTCACCCGTGTCCTGAAAGGTAGGGCCACCCGATGCCGCGCATCGCCACCGGATGCAGAACATCGAGTGGGCTCGACCGAGTGGGCTCCACCCGATGGGCTCCACCGAGTGGACTCCATCCTGGTGCGCACCGGATGACGATGGACTCCACCGTGGTGCGCACCGCGATGTCCGCCACCGCACCCGGTGCGCACCACCCGACGAGGCCCGGCACTTTCGCGTGCACCCGGTGCGCCGCACCCGATGTCCCGCACCGCATTGGTGCGCGCACCGACACCCCTTGACCGGGTGCGGCCGGGTGCGCGCGTGACCCCTTGTCCAGGTCTGTTGCGTGGATGCGCACCCCCTTGACCACCTCTGCTACCTGGCCCATTTCTCCTTGACACAGCGCTTTCCGGTCGCGGATCAGACCGTGGTCAAGGGGGTGCGTGATATAGGAGCCCGCCACCCGTGGCGCGCACCCGGTGCGGTGGCACCGACGGCGCGCACCACCGCACCGCGCGGCGTGCGCACTACACGGCAGTGAGGCGCACCGGGTGCGCACCGGTCGGTGCTGGACGCGCATCGAGGGCCTGGCCCACGCCGACGGCCTCCAGCTGGCGCAGGGTGTCGGCGACGTCCTCGTGGTCCTCGGTGAGGAACTGTGCAGCGAAGTCGATGACCGCGCGGGCGATGCCCTCCGCCGTATCCGGCCCGGGCTGCGCCCAGATCCGCAGAGAGGCCACGAAGACGCGCCCGAGGGCCTCCAGGGCGAAGGTGTCCTCGCACGGCTCGCCCGCCTCCGGGCCGGGCAGCGTGGTGACCGGGACGACGATGCGTTCGGCGACGTCGACGAGCAGCCCGGGCATCCGCGGTTCGGCTCCGGCGAACTCGCGGGCGGCGTCGACGGCGTCGGCCTGGACGGCCCGGAGGTAGCTGAAGGCGCTGATGGCCGCGTGCGGAGTCATCGGGGTGAGCGGCGTGGTGTCGGGCATGTCGGCTTCTCAACGTACGGGCCGCCCCGCTGATCGCGGCGGCCTCGAACCCGATGCTCGGATCGCGTCCCTGTGGACAGCGTCCGGCTGTTGACGGGGGAGAACTCTCCTCCCCTCCCGCTGATCACGATGCAGTCACGACGGAGGGGCTTTCCAAGATCGGCGTCACACGAGAGCCGAGAACCGCACCTGTACGAGGTGAATGGCGGGACAGGCCCGCCCCACCTTCCAGGAGCACCCTGTGGCGAGCACCGCAGACGAGCCCGAGCAGACCCCGGACACGGCTCCGGAGACCCCCTCCGTGGACCCCTCCATCACCCCCTCCG
Organism: Streptomyces sp. NPDC050388; assembly: GCF_040655635.1. Classification (NCBI taxonomy): domain Bacteria; kingdom Bacillati; phylum Actinomycetota; class Actinomycetes; order Kitasatosporales; family Streptomycetaceae; genus Streptomyces; species Streptomyces sp. NPDC050388. The sequence goes on along the minus strand of NZ_JBFAKH010000095.1, from coordinate 12,605 downwards.
CGCCCCGTCGCGAAGGGCCGATCGTTTCCGCTGGTCAAGCCCGGCGGACAGGGGGTCGCCGCAGGTCCGACAACCCTCATGCCCAAAGGCGTCCCCTGCACAGGAGGACTTCGACCGAGCCTCGACGCCGGGAGTTGCTGCAAGCGCTGGGGATCTTCCAGAGGGCTACGCCCGACCAGCTGTGGAAGCTGACCCGCCCAGAGAACCAGCACGACAAGCTCACGCGGGACAACCTCCTGGATCTGGAGGACCACCAGCTGGTGAGGATTGAATCGGTCCAGGACGACCAGCGGCAGGTGTGGGTGCTCACCAAGCGAGGACATGGCGAGGCGAAGAGGCTGCTGGAGCCGAAGGGCATACGGGTCTCGGCGCTGCGCAAGCAGGAGTACGACCCGGTCACCGGGGAGCTGCTCGGCACCGGCTATGACGACCACGCCGCGGCGGTCACCTCCACGGCCGCCGAACTCCACCGCGCCGGGATCGGGCACCGGCTCGGCTTCCAGACCGAGGTCGCCCACCGGCTCGGCAACGGCTACGTGCAGCGGGCGGACCTGGTGGTGCGGGCGCCGGCGGCCGGGGTGCCGGTGCTGCTGCTGGAGATCGACCGCCGCACCGAGGACGCCGACGACCTGGTGCACAAGCTGCGCCGGTACTGGGAGTGGGGCCGGCTGCTGGCACCGGGCGCGGACAAGTACACCGCGGACCTGGTCCGCTCCCGGCCGGACGCGATTGCGGGCATCGACCACGAGAAGCGGCTGTGGCGCCGGGTCTACCCGCCGACCGGCCAGGAGGGCTTGGCGCCGGTGGCGTTCGTGTTCGCGGACACCACGGACACCAAGGTCGACAACACCGTCAAGGTGCTGGAGGAGGCCGGCCGCCGCTACTGGGCGCCGCGCCGGTACGAGACCTACTACCGCGAGGCGATCACGGCCAAGGACTACAGCCAGGCTGTGCCGGTCGTCTTCACCACCCTGGAGCAGCTCCAGGAGCACGGCGCGGACGCGGCGGTGTGGCGACGTCTCGGCAGGGCCAGCGAGCAGAAGCTGACCGCCGCGCTCGACAATCCCGACGGCGACGCCCTCTACCGCCGCCAGTACGCGCAGGCCGAAGCAGAGGAGAAACGGCAGCGCGCTACCGACCGTGAGGTGCGGCGCCCGGTGTGCAAGCGGTGCGGGCAGAGGTTCACCGACCAGCGCTGGGAGGAGACCACCATGCACAGTCAGGTACCGAAGGCCGGTGACCTGTCCGTGTGCGAAACGTGCCGCGCCGACGACATCGCCCGCGAGAAGGCCGCAGCCGAAGCCGCCCGCCTCCAGACCACCACGCCACCGGAGCCGGAGCACGACCACGACCAGGAGTCGGGCAAGCTCCGCGGTCTGTTCCACCGGCGGACCTGACCGGGCAGGCCCGATGCGCGGCCGGGAGCTATCGGGCCGTACAGCGGGACGGACCACGAAGTCACCGCACCACCGGGCGGGACACCGTGGCCGGGACGACCGATCGCGCCCCGGCCACGGCGTAGACAGCTCTCCTGAGCGTCACCAACCGGAGGGAAGCCATGAGGCGCAGCAAGCAGAAGACCGCAGACGCAGAGCTCGGATTCGGCGACATGGGAGACATGTGGCACGCCCTGACGCGCCTTCGCGCGGCCCACCCAGAACCGGTCGGCAACCTCGTGCCGTTCGAGACGCCGGAAGCGCTGCTATCCATCACCCATCCGTACGACACTCTCTTCACGGCGCGGGTGGAGATGTCCGGAGCAGAGACGATGGGCCACGTTCACGACCTCATCCACACCGTGACACGCGGCATCGCCATCGACACGCAGGACATCGACGATTCCGGCTTCGTGCTGGAGGTCCGAATCAGCAAGCGGCACGAACTGGCGCTGCACACCGGTCATGTCGACGGCCTCACCCGGCTCCTGCTCCACGCCCTTGGCACCATCGGTGCCCGCAGCACGCCCGGGGGCGGCCGGTGTTTCCACTGCGACGGGACCGGGCTCGCCCGACCCCTGTGGGAGCCGGCCGTCAGGCAAGCCTGAGCGGCTCGCACGAAGAACGTCGCGCCCCGGGCCGCCCTTCTGGACGGCGTGGGGCGCGGCGGGCGGGAGGAACCCCGGAGGCTTACGCCGGTGCGGGCGCCGGTCCCGGGCGCAGCGCCACGAGCGGAGAGCGCCGGCCTTTCTCCACCGTGCGCAGCTGCTCCCAGTCGACCTCCAGGTGGGCGGGGATGACCACGTCGACGGACGCCGTGGTGTAGGGGGCGACGTCGACGGCCCCGGCCCGGCTTGTGCCGAAGCGGACCTCGATCGACTGCGGGGAGCGGACCCATCCGAGCCGCACCATGTGGTCGAAGTCGGCTTTACCGACCATGGTCCGATCCGCGTCGCCTTTGGGCTGGGGAGATGCGTCGAGAGCGTGTCCGGGACGATCTGATTGAGGCCGAGTGGCTGGGCTGACTGGGGAGTTGGGCAGAGTCCACCGCAGAACAGCGCAACGTGCCGGACGCAGTGCCTGCTCTGGTGCCCAGATCCAGGAGTTTCAGTTGCGCTTCGACCGCAAGTAGGTCTGCACTACAAAGCGTTGGGGCCCGCCGCAGTGGCTGCTGGATATAGCCCCGGCTATGAGTTCGCCGCCACCCTCGCATCGTTGCCGGACGCCTGAGCGTCCGGCAACTTCGGTAGGGGCATGCGGTTCATCGTGTCTGCCTTGCCCATCACGTAACTCACCTCACGGCAGCCCTCGGTGGTGCAGATCCTGAACAGGTGATCATGTGGATGGCCGGATACCTCGCGGAAGGCTTTCTCCTCCTCCTCGGTCAGCTCCCTGTGTTCGGTTTCCCTGCCACACCCTGAGCAGTGCTCCTTCTCAGCAGCGCTCGCGACCCCAGAGGCGAACCCTGGCGGCTCATCCAGGGGCAGCTTCGGGCCCCGACCCATCCACCGACTGATAAGGCTGAGCAGTCTGCGCAGGCGAGGAACGACGAGCAAGGCGCCCAGGGCTAGCGCAACACAGAGGTAGGCAGCGACAAAACTCCACAACAGGACGGCCACGGACTGGGGCACCTCCGGAACCAGGTCCGGGTGCGGACGGCCAGCCCGGCTCGCGGCGGTGTAGCGGCGAAGAGTCACTCCGCCCGCAGCGCAGAGGAGGATGGCCGCTACGAATGTGCCAGCGACGAGCGTGGTCTTGAGCACAGCCACGGCCCGTGAGACGTGGGTGGCAACCGTTCCGGGACGCTTCTGCACCGCCTGTGCATACTCGGCCTGGGACCAGTCCAGGGCCTTGGTCGCCCACACCGCCGCACGCTGTTGCGTCGGCAGGCCAGCTAGGGCGTGGTGCACATCGCACCGAGCGGAGATCACATCGCTGATGTCGTCGGCCTCCAGACGGAGATCGGCCTGCGCCGTTTCTGCCGCCTGTTCGTAGTACCGCGCCCGTCGTGTGTGCTCCAGGATCTCCCGCCTCATGATCTGGAACAGGTAGGCCTTGGGCTGCTCAATGCGGGCAGGGTCGCGGTATGCCTTAGCGAAGGCGTTCCCCACGACGTCCTCTGGGTCGATGAACGATTGCGGTACATTCGCCGCGCGCAACTTCTTGCGCGCAAACCCCACCAACTCGCCATAGTGGCGGGCGTGGACCTCCTCCAGGGTGAGGCCCACGCCCTGGCCTGCCTCAGACATTGCGTCGTCCCCCGCGCCGCTTGCGGCGGGGATGGTGGCCGCCACGCTGGGCTCTGATGATCTCTGCCTTCCCGGCGTCGCGATTCCTGTCCGCCTTGCTGTTGATGAGCGAGGTGAGGCTCGGCAGCAGGAATCCCAGGACGACGAGCAGGATGGTGATGGGGTCCATCTTCTTCTCCTTCGGGTAGCGGCCTGGAGGCCCCCGCTCGGGGGCGGCCGTCACCACTGGAGAGGGACAGGCCCCTGATTCTCTTTACACGCCAGCGGAGTCTTTTCAGGTTCCTTCGCCAAGTTCGGTCGGCAGGACAGGCCAGAGCCCACACAGGCAGCGGCCACCAGCACAACCCGGCTCGCCCGGCTCGTGGGTCGTGCGGTCCGCCGGCGCAATCGCCCACCGCGCGGCGAGCAGCTCCTGGACCGCGAACGCCGTCTCGTCATCGGCGGCCGCCACCTCCACCACCGCAAGTCCCGGTTCCACCACATGCGCGTCGTTGATCGCTCTCATACCCGGCACGGCGCTCCGACGCTCGCCGAAGTTCTCCCGTCCGGGCAGCGTCACCCGGCCGGGTACGGCGGGACGTGCGTGCTGACGTCCGGCCGCGTGATCGCGTGGCCGGACGCGGCCTGGCCAGCCTGTGCGTCGCCGGCCCGCCGTCCGAACGGATGCGCTCGCGTGTGCTGCGCTGCAGGAAGGCCGCGCCGCGCCGGTTCCCGGTATGACCATTGCACCCACACGGGCGGCGCACTCGGCAAACAGCCGATCGCGCCCCGTCGCGGGCCGCTATCAACGGCTCATGCTCACAGCTGTGCTGCGCGGCCTGGCCGCCGCCGCCCTCGCCGCCCTGCCCCTCACCGCCCCCGCTCCCGCCCACGCGGCGGAGACGCTCCCGCTGGCTGAGGCCGTCACCCGCCTGCCGGTGGGCACCGAGTCCCGTGAGGGCTACGACCGGGACGCCTTCCGTCATTGGAACGCCGGGGACGACCCGGATGACGGCTGCAACACCCGCGCGGAGGTCCTGCTCTCCGAGGCCGTCGAGCCGCCCACGGTCGGGCCTCGGTGCCGCTTGTCGGGCGGGCGCTGGTTCTCGTACTACGACCAGGTGTGGGTGACGTCGGCCTCCGGCCTGGACATCGACCACATGGTGCCGCTCGCGGAGAGCTGGGACAGCGGGGCGTCCGCGTGGACGGCGCAGCGTCGCGAGGCGTACGCCAACGACCAGGGCGCCGACGCCAGTCTGGTCGCTGTCACCGCCCGCTCGAACCGCTCCAAGGCTGACCAGGACCCTGCCGGATGGCTGCCGCCTGCTGCCGGGGTGCACTGCCGGTACGTTGCCGAGTGGGTGGCCACGAAGCTCCGCTGGAGCCTTGCGGCCGACGAAGCCGAGGTGGCGGCCCTGCGGGAGGTGGCGGGCGCCTGCCCGGAGCAGACCGTGACCTACGAGCCGGCCGCATAGCCCGTTGGGTGGCCGACGCCCAAGCCGTCGGCCACCCGGGGCAGGGCCGCGCCCGGTGGTGAGGGTGGTCGGCGTCGTGAAGCGCCAGAGGAGGACAGCGCTACTGCCGCCGGTGACGCCAGTGCTGGTGGACCTTCAGGACCTCATAACTCCATGTCGTCTGCTGCTGAACGGTATTCGCACCGCATGACAGGCCGAGCTGTTCGGCGACGGCGGGGAAGCGTGGGTGCATTTGCCGGTTGCCGACCGTGACGAGTGCCGCCAGGAGCGGTTCGCCGTTCTGGCGGTCTTCGTCGACCAGCCACAGGATCACGCATTCGTCGTCGCGGTGAAGCCGGGGCAGTCCGGGCAGCCGCTTGCGGATCAGCGCCCAGCTGGTGGTGGCGCCGGCGCGTGCCGTGTCCTCCAGGAGCGGACGCAGACCGGTCGCGATCTCATACAGTCGCGCGGACTCCAGCAGTGCCGGCTGCTCAAAGCGGGACGGCCCGCCGACCGTCCCGGCCAGGGGGGCGGGCCGGGTCTCCGGCCGTCGTGTCCGAGAGACCGGCGCGGCCGGTCGGGCCGGTGGTTCCGAGGCCCGGGCCGGCTTCCGCTTCTTCGGCTGGTCAGCAGCCGGACGCGGCGGAGGCACCGGGGCCGGCTCAGGGCGCGGCGCCTTCGAAGGGGCGGCCGCGGCTTGCTGCCGCTCCATCTCCCGCCAGCGACGAGAGCCGAGGATCTCCTTGTAGGACTGCAGCAGCGCCCGCTGCTGCCGGGTCTCGCTGGGCAGGGCTCCTGCTGCCTGCTGCCAGGCCAGGGCATACAGGTCGGCCGCCTCCGCGACGGCATGGCTGTCGATGGCCCGCTTCAGCTCGGTCAGGGTGTGATTGAGCGTGCGGCGGACCGTGGCGATCTCCATGGGCGAGCGCAACACACGCCCGGTGGTCCTGCGGCGAAAGTCCGTCTGCCAGGCGGAGCCACCGCTCAGCCGTACCCGATTCCTCGCCAAGCCCCATTCCCCTCAACGAGCCGCGACCTCAGCGCTACCGCAGCAGAGACACAAACGGTTGAACACCAGCTGGCAGCACGCAAGGGCCATGACCGACCCGTGACCATCCAGACGCATTCCCTGTCGTTCAGCGCCGCCTGGCCATCGTGGAAGGCGGCGGGGCCGGGCAGGGCGGCCCGTTGACACTCCGCTCGCGCGGAGAGGACGGGGTCGAGGTTGAAGGTGGTCGGGCGGACGGCGGCTCACCTCCGCTCGCGCGGAGAGGGACGAGCGCCCGAGCCTGGGCGATGACTGTTCGAGAGAGGGCACGGATAGGTATACAAGGGGTGTCGCGCCTGGAACCGGATTGCGTTACTGGCTTTGCTCTGGCTGGCAAGTGTGTACTCTGCGACCGGGGGTGAACTGTGGATGTCGAGGTGAAGGTTGAGGGGCAGCTCGGCGCCATCACGTTGTCTGCGTTGCAGGAAGTGTTGGGCAACCTCAATCGGTTGCTCAAGGGTATGGGGGGCGGTGAGGAGTGGAGCCTGACCGGGTTAAATGAGGGGAGCGCCCTCGTAGCCGTCAGGCCCTTGGACAGAGAAGACGGGGAAGTCGGACAACGCCTGCTCACTGTGGTCCGAGAGCTAGAAGAACGGCCGGAGATTCCGGCATTCGAGGATGAAGTGACCATCCGACGGGTCGCTGATCTCACCGGCTTGGTAGGAAAACGGGGGGTTTCGGGGCTTCGGGTACGCACAGATCCTCGTGCTCCCTGGTCCCAAGCTGCCTCGTTGACGCCCGCCGTACGCGTCCATGCCCTGCAAGCACTCCACGTGAAAGCCAGGGCGCGCAGCTCATTCCGCGGACGGCTAGACAAAGTCAACTTGCGCTCAAAAACGCCACAGTTCTCGCTGTACAACGAGGCGCGGCGGCTGGCGCTGCGGTGCAACACGACAGAGGAAGAAGTAATCGAGCAGGTGAAGCGGCATGTGGGGGAGGTTGTAGTGGCCCGGGGGGATCTGTCTCGTAATGCCAGAAACCAGCCTGTTCACCTCAGGGTGGACCAGCTCAGAGTGGTGCAGGGACCCCGTCGCCAAGTGAGTGTGGAGGACTGGGCCGGCGCATCGCCTGACTGGACCAGCGGACTCACCTCTGTAGAGTTTGTCCGCCGACAGCGAGGTGCGACTGCTAACGAGGACGACGAGTGAGCCGCCCGCGCCGGTCAACAGCGCCGCGCCTTTACCTCGACTCCTGCATCTTCATTGAGGTGATCAAGGGCACTACGCGCGCTGGGGGCGATCACGAGGACAAGTTCGATGCGTGCTTGAAACTGCTGCGGGACTTCGAACAGGGGGCCTGCCGATTGGTCATGTCTGAGCTCGTCTACACCGAGACCTTCCATCACGGTGAGGCCAAGCTGACTGACAAGCGCTACAGCAGGCACGCCCGTGGGGCAACTCTGGAAGCGGCCGGCGACCTGATCGACAGTTGGTTCCAGCGCTCAGACATCATTCGAGTAGAAGTCCACCAGGAAATCGCAGAAGAGGCGCGTCGACTGGCCCTGCGCCATCGCTTGGACTCTCACGACGCCGTCCATCTCGTAACGGCCCAGGACGAGGGATGCACCGCCTTCATCACTCTCGACAAACAGTTGGTGGAACGGGTCGCGGACGCGGACCTTGGTCTACGCGTTGAACTCCCCGCAACCGATTGGGACGGACAGACAAGCCTGCTGATCCCCGGTCAGCAGGGTCTGAGAGTGATCACGGGTGAGGGCGCGGGCTAAAGATCATCTCATGCCCTGCTGCCAGTACGGGGGCATCGCGTAGGAAGCCGACCAGCGCCGGATCGACGGCGGTTACGCACAGGGCGTTGACGCGGGTTTCGACGCCTTGCCGGTCCGGTGCCGTCGAGAATGAGGGGCGATACTGATTCTGTTGCGTTTCGGCGGGGCTCCGCATCTCGCGCCGGGCGGACCGCCGTATAGGGACCGGACCATGGTGCAGGCGCTATCTACGGTCGGCCGCGTCGACGCAGCCTCGACCACCATCCGCGTCCCGCCCGTGCGACAGCCGCCTCCGCACGGGCGAGGTTGCTGCGGCTGGTGAGGGTGTCTGGGTGGTCGGGGCCGAGGATGTGTTCTTGGCCAGCGAGGGTTTGGCGGTGGAGGTCGGCGGCTTCTTGGTGCTGGCCGAGGCGGACCAAAGTGGCGGCGAGGTTGTTGCGACTGACGAGGGTGTCCGGGTGGTCGGGGCCGCAGCCGCACGCGAGCGCCGTGCAACTGGCTAACCCCGACGACCCCAACACCGTGCTAGCCGCCGTCCGCACCGCGGCCGCCGACGACTTTGCTGCTGGGCTGTAGACGGCCGTTCAGGGGCACGGTGCCGGACACGGACGTGATGCTTCGGGCGGGCCCTGCCCGCGTTGGCGAACTCTTCGGAGGGCAGCGGCTGCGAGGATGAGGGGTGAGTGACAGCAGCGCGTGGTTGGAACCGGTGGTCGCGCAGGGGCGTTCTTTGCTACCAGTGGAGTTCATCCGATGCTGCTGAAAGCGGGTGCTCGGCGGTGCTGTTTGGAGGGGGCGGGTGAGTGTGTCGCGAAGCAGGAAGATCACGATCATGGTGGTCGCGGGCGTGTTGACCGTGTCGACGCCGTTCTTCTGGCTGCTAGACAACCCGGACACCGGCCAGCTGGTGGCCGCCTCGGTCCAGGGCGCCACAGGTATCGCCGCCCTGGTGTGGGCGCTGATGCAGTCCCCGGCCACCCCACAGCCCAGCGTTGCGGCGGTCGATACCGGGAACGCCAAGGCCACCGGTGGAGGCCGAGCGTCCACCGGCGTGCGACGCCCGCAAGATGCCGGGAGCGGGCCGGTCCGGGCGGAACGGACCGGGGACGCCACCGCGGACGGGCCCGGCAGCAGCGCAAGTACGGGTGTCGACTTCAGCTGACCGGGCCGGATCGGCCACAGTTCCGGGGAGGGTTTCTGTCCGATGGTGAGATGGAGATGGCCCAAGCGCCGCCCCGGCCCGGCCGGTGACCCCAGTGCCCGGGCCGAGGACGCAGACGCAAAGCACGGGCCGTCGGTAGCCGCCGCAGACACCGGCGAGGCCACCGCCCGCGACGGCGCCACGGCGGTGACCGGTTATACCGGACCGGACCGAGGACCCGCCGGCCCGGTACACGTCAGCCACACGGGCGCCGCCACCGCCAGCGAGGGCGGCCTGGCCAACACCGGGTACCTGGCGATCGGCACCTTCGTGCAGCAGGCCGCGCCGCGCACACCGGCCGCCTGGCCGCACCAGGTCGGCGAGCTCCCGCCCCCCGCCCTGTCCTTCCAGCACCGCACCGAGGCCGACCAGTTGCGGGCGGCGGTCGACGGCGGGGGCACCGCGGTGCTCACCCAGGTACTGACTGGGACCGGAGGGGTGGGTAAGACCCAGCTGGCCGCCGACTATGCCCGCACCGCCTTAGACGGCGGCGAGGTCGACGTCCTGGTGTGGATCAGCGCGAGCAGCCGCTCAGCGATCACGGCCGGATACGCGCAGGCTGCCGTGGAGGTCCTTGCCGCCGATCCCGGCGATCCGGAGCGGGCCGCGCGGGCGTTTCTGGCCTGGCTGGAGCCCAAAGCCGACCAGAAGCCGTGCCGGTGGCTGGTCGTTTTGGACGATGTCGCGGATCCTGCTGACATGCGCGGCTGGTGGCCGCCCGCCAGCCGCCACGGCCGTGCCCTGGTCACCACGCGCCGCCGCGAGGCCGCCCTGACCGGAGCGGGCCGGCGCCGGGTGGCCGTGGGATTGTTCGCCCCCCAGGAGGCTGCCGCCTACGTCACCGCCGTACTTGCCGCGCACGACCGCCACGAGCCAGCCGACCAGATCAACGACCTCGCCGCCGACCTGGGACATCTGCCCCTCGCCCTGGCCCAGGCCGCCGCCCACATCATCAACGCGGGCCTGACCTGTGCCTCCTACCGAGAGCTGCTGGCCGACCGGATCAGGAAGCTGGCCGACCTGCTGCCGGAACCCGGCGCGCTGCCGGACGACCAGAGCGCCACCGTGGCGGCTACCTGGGCCCTGTCCATCGAACGCGCCAACCAGCTCCGCCCGGTCGGCCTAGCCCGCCCCATGCTCCAACTGGCCGCGATGCTCGACCCCAACGGCATCCCCGCTACGGTCCTCACCAGTCAGCCCGCCCTCACGCACCTCGCCGAACACCGCACCTCCACCAGCACGGGCAGCACCCACCAGCCGGCCCCGGTCCCGGCCGAGGACGCCGTGCTCGCCCTGCGCGCCCTGCACCGACTCAGCCTCATCGACCACACCCCTGACACCCCCCACCACACCGTCCGCGTCCACCAGCTCATCCAACGCGCCACCCGTGACACCCTCACCCCCGACCAGCACAATCAACTCGCCCTCACCACCGCCGACGCCCTCACCACCGCCTGGCCCGCCATCGAACGCGACACCACCCTCGCCCAGGCCCTGCGCGCCAACACAGACGCCCTTACCCGCACCGCAGAAGACGCCCTGTACCAGCCCGCCCCCCACGATGTGCTCTTCCGCACCGGCACAAGCCTCGGCGAAGCTGGCCAGGTCACCGCCGCCACAGCCCACTTCCATCGCTTGGCCGAGACCACCAGCCACCGCCTGGGCCCTGACCACCCCAACACCCTGGCCGCCCGCTACAACCTCGCCCACTGGCGGGGGCGGGCGGGGGATGCGGCCGGTGCCGCGGCCGCGACCGAGGAGCTGCTGGCCGACACGGTGCGGGTGCTGGGCCCCGACCACCCCCACACTGAGGGAGTTTCATCGTGATTCGTGCAGGTCACCGGGCCTGGTGTGACGAGTCGTTGGGGTGCTCGCGCAGCTCATCGCGGTGATCGTGGCGGGGAGATCGTCTGTCGCTCCGCGTCGGGTCGTCTTCCTGGATCTCCTGCACGCTGCGCACTCGTCCCCTTACCCTGCGAGCAGGGTCGCGACGGCGGGCTCGCGAAAGAGGGGACATGGTCCAGAACCTGATGGTGTGGCTGCTGGAACGCCGCGTTGTGTTGAGCGAACGCGCTGAGCAGTTGCGCAAGCAGCTGGCCGATACCGAGGCCGAGGTGGCCCGGCTGGAGGCAGCCGAGATCGTCTACCAGCAGTACCAGGAGGATGCCGACGCGGGGCATCCCGACGCCGCGGTCTGGCAGCAGGCGCTGGAGGAAGCCACCGGCGGTGCCCCGGCCGTGCCCGCGCAGAGCCCCGGTGCGACGCCGGGTGCCGCGGGCCAGCTGCTGTTCGGCCCGCGAGGCCCTGAGAGCCGGATCGAGGATCTGCCCGCCGAGTACCGGACGATCATGGAGGTCGTCGCGGGCGGCGACGGCCCGCTGCAGGCCAAGGACGTGGCCCGCGCGTTGGGGCTGGATCTGGGGCCGGCGAAGGTGGAGCCGGTGCGCGGGAAGCTGCGCAAGCTGTCCGAGCGTGGCTGGATCACCCGCACGCCCGCCGGGCGCTACCTGCCCCGGTAGCCCGTGACCCGGCCCCGCGCAAGAGCTGATTCCGGCCGTACCGATCGTGCCCCCGGCGGGAGTTGGGTGGTGTGTGAAGACCAAGTCCAGCCCTGCCGGGGGCGACATCAGCCTTGTCTACTCCGTCCGCCTGCCGCTGTCCACTTCGACCGTCAACCATGTGGCCTCTTTGCTCCGCGCCCACCGCAAGAAGATCCGCTCGCGGTGGCGCACGCTGAACGACGGGCGGATCGCGGTGATCGTGCTCGCCCACCTGCGCAACGACGAGCGGCTGGCCGATCTGGCCGGCGGCGCTTCGGTGTCGGCCTCCACGGTGCGGCGCTGGGTGCTGGAGGTGATCGGCCTGCTGGCCGCACGCGCCCCGCGCCTGGACCGCGCGCTGGCGAAAGTGGCCAAGGACAGCGGGTGCCTGGTGCTGCTGGACGGCACGTTGATCCGTACCCGGCGACGAACCGGTCAGGCGAACCGGAAGAACTACTCGGGCAAGCACAAGGCGCACGGCCTGCTCTTCCTCGCCCTGACCGATGCGAAGGGGCGGCTGCTGTGGATCTCCTCGGCCCGCCGCGGCGCCTGCAGCGAGATCACGGCCGCCCGCTACGAGAAGCTGTGCGCGCGGCTGCGGGAGTTTGAGCTGGGGGCGGTGGCCGACCTGGGCTTCGTCGGCCTGGACGGCGGCGACTCCGAGCAGCCGGCGGTCATCACCGGGTTCAAGGCGAGCGGCGGCAAGCGCCTCTCCTCGCCGAAGAAGGTCGTGAACCGGCTGATCAGCAGCCTGCGGGCGCCGGTCGAGCACGGCTTCGCGAGCCTGAAGACCTTCCGGATCCTGACCAAGGTGCGTATGCATCCACGGCACGCGACCGCACTGGTGAGGGCCCTGCTGGTGCTGACGTACCACCAGGCAATGCCGGAAAGTTATGTGAAGTTGCCGTTTGTCAAGCACCTGACGGCGGCGGTGTGTCGAGGCGGTGGGCCGGGAGAACGGGACGGGCCCTC
>NZ_JBFAKH010000094.1:0-25649 GCF_040655635.1 Streptomyces sp. NPDC050388 | reverse complement strand
CACCGGGTGCCCACCGCCGGCGCCGCCCCGACGGCGATGGCCGCATCCTCACTGGTCAGTCCCTTGGCGATCTCTTGCCAGAACAGTCTCTCGACCTCCCGCCGAGTCGAGGGCCGTCCCGGCGACTTCATGGGCGACCGCCCCGTCAACTCCGCCATCCAACCCGCTGGTCGTCCCACAACACACCTCTCTGATCAGGGGTGTTGCAACGACTGGTTGAACCTGGGCTCCGAACCGCGGTCCGAGTGCGTGATGCAGCCCTCCTTCAGCACGTCGCGGGCGGCGGCCATCCGCAGGGCGTCGACGACGAGCCCGGCCCGGTGATGGCCAGCCATCGAGTAGCCGATCACTTCGCGTGTGGCCAGATCGATGACCGTGGCCAGATACCACCAGCCGGCCAGCGTAGGCAGGTAGGTGATGTCGGACACCAGCTTCGTGCCGGGCTCGGCAGCGGTGAAATCTCGGCCGACCAGGTCCGGCGACGGCGCCGCCTTGGTGTCGGCCTTCGTCAGACTACGACGCCGGCGTCGCGTGATCCCGCAGATACCGCGCTCCCGCATGATCCGGTCGACCTTCTTCCGGTTGATCGGCCGGCCCTCGCGCCGCAGGACCGCGGTCACCCGCAGGGCACCGTAGGCGCCCCGCGATCCGGCATGGATCCGCCGGATCTCCCCGGCCAGCTCGTCCTCGGCCTCCTGCCGGGCCCCAGCGGCCTCACGGCCCGCAAGGAAGGCGTGGTAGGCCGAGCGGCCCACCTTCAGCACCCGGCACAGCAACGACACGCTGTACCCGCCGGGATTGGCCTCACTGGCCCTCTCCACGTCGATGAACCGGTAGCGCGCGGCTACTTCGTCCTCTGCTGCGCGAAGAAGGCCGTCGCTTTTCCCAGCACCTCGATCGTCTGCTCCTGCTCGCGGACCTTGCGCCGCAGCCTCACGAGTTCCTCACGCTCCGCCGTCGTCAGCGCACCAGCCGGCCCCTCACCCCGGTCGGTCTTCGCCTGCTTCACCCAGCCCCGCAGGCCCTCCGGACTCACGCCCAGGTCCCGGGCGACCTCGGTCACCGTCTTCTCCGAGGACAGCGCCAGCGCGACCGCGTCCCGCTTGAACTCGGCCGTGTACCGCTTGCTCGTATTGCTCTTCTTGCTCACTACCTGGAACTGCTTCCTCCGGGACCTGTCGTCCCAGTATCAGGCTGTCCAGGCCGAGGGTGGAACTTCACTGACTCGACCGCCCGTTTCCGCACACCAGCTGACATCGCGAGGTTCCTCGACCCCGACAAAACCAAGATCAAACCGACGTGTTGATTCCCGGCAGGCCCTTAGCGCGGTTGCGCGGCCTCGAAGCACGTGCGGAGCCCGTCGGGTGTCTCGGTCTTGATCCTGTGACGGGTCGTCATCTTCGACACCGACGAGCGGTGCTTGGCGGCCAGGTCCGCAGCATCGCGGTTCGCATGACCCATTCGAGCCGGTTCGGCGTCGGCCTCGGCCTGCCGGATCCAGCCGCGCAGGGCCTCGTGGTGCACCCCGAGCTCCTCGGCCATGCGGCGGATGACGGGCTTCGGTTTCCGACGCGCGGTACATCCGCACCACACGCTCGCGCAACTCCAGCGGATATTTCCTGGGGGGCAGGCATCGTCTGGGCTCCTCTCACGAGACCCATCTGACCCGCTGTCACCTTTCCCCGCATTCGGGGGAACCCCAACCTTTTGCGCGGTTACGTCGATCCGCCGAAGCAATCACGGAGATGTCGTACGGACCCGGGAGCCGTACGGTTGCCCACAGCAAACCGACCGGCCGGCGCGAAGGAGGTGGGTCGTGAGTGACGGTAAAACGCCCTGCCACACGTGCCGGGACGTCTAGTGCTGTGACCGGAAAGGTTCACCGGCTCGCGACGCCCGGCACGGCACTCCCCCAAGCTCTGCGAGCAGGGGGGATCCCCAGCCGCGTTGTCGCATCACCCGAGTACATCCAGTACGCGGGTGACGCTCCGCCTTGCGATGCACCGCACCGGACGCCGCGAGCTTTCCGGCGAACCTTTCCGGTCACAGCACTAGGTGCGCAAGTTCTTGTCGCTCGGCATGCAGCCTTCGTTCCATTTCACGTGATGCCACGGAAGACCCGCCCGACGTGCTGTCCTACGCCCTCGCCACGGAAGTCCGGCGTATCGACGATTCATCGCGCGGCTGGCTCCTCCAGCCCCGACCCGGGAAACCCAACAAAAGGAGAACGGCTACATGGCGGAGCCTGGGCAAGTCAAAATCGGCTCTCGGAGCACGGATGAGCTGCCGACGAAGCTGGACTCGTTGACGGGGCTGCGGTTTTTCGCCGCCCTTCTGGTGTTCCTTTTCCACACAGGACTGAGCGTCAACCCGATCCATCTCACAGGACCATCGATCAGCCCGTTCGCCGATGATACGGTCGCGTTCTGGTACGGATGGATTTTCAGCACCGGCGGCTTTGTCGGGGTCTCCTTCTTCTTCGTACTCAGTGGATTCGTTCTCGCCTGGTCGTCAAGGCCTGATTCTTCGGCGCGGGCGTTCATCCGCCGCAGAGTGGTAAAGGTCTTCCCTAACCACGTGGTCATGTGGGCGCTGGCGATGCTGCTGTTCGCCGGCGCCGCCACCTGGCAGGTGTGGTTGCCCAACCTGTTCTTGTTGCACTCATGGTTCCCCGACCTCCAGGTCAGTCAGAGCATTAACATGCCGTCCTGGTCGCTCGCCTGCGAACTGCTTTTCTATCTGTGCTTCCCCCTGCTCATCCGGCCAATCTCCCGGATGACCGTGCGCCAGTTGTGGTTTGGGGCGGCAGCGATGGTCGTCGGCCTTGCGTTGTATCAACTGGCCATAGCCACCGTCGTTCCGGGCCAGCCCAATATGGGTTGGGCGGTCTTGTCCAACCTGCAGTACTGGCTCAGTTACCTCTTTCCGGTCGGACGCATATTCGAGTTCGTGTTCGGTGTCTTCCTGGCTCGCATTGTCCTCTCGGGGAAATGGGTCCGGATCAGCCCACTGGCCGCGACCGCAATCATGGTGCTTGGCTACGCCGCCACCCTGTTCGTACCGGTACAGTTCGCGATCAACCTGGTCACACTCGTTCCTATCGGGGTAATGGTGGCCTCGTTCGCCGACGCGGACGTGCGTGGAGCGCGAACCGGGCTGCGGAGCAGACTCCTCGTCTGGTTCGGAAACATCTCCTTCGGTTTCTATATGTGCCAGGCTGTGACGATCTTCTATCTCCGAACCGTGACGGGCAGCGGGAAATTCTCCACACCGGTTGCCGTCCTGGTTCTGCTCGGTCTGTTTGCCGTGACTCTTTTCGGCGGATGGTGCCTGTACCGGTTCGTGGAGATGCCCATGATGCGCCGGTGGAGCCGCAAGCGCACCGCACCGCCTTACGAGCACGGAACCGACTTGAGACCCCGTGCGGTAGGCGAGCATGCGGACATCACACGTTTCGACGGGAGAAGCTGAACGCATGAGTACCTTCAACGAACTCGACGCGATCGACCTCAACGACATCGACGGCTTCTGGGCCAAGCCGACCGAGTACCGACACGCCGCGTTCGATGCGTTGCGCGCTGAACCCAGGCTGCCGTTCTTCCCCGAACCGGAGTTCGGCATGGCGCCGCGTGGTCCCGGCTACTACGCGCTGACGCGGATGGACGACATCCTCCAGGTCAGCCGTGACGCGGCCAGGTTCATCTCCGGCAAGGGAACCGGCAACGTGGTGGACCTACCGCCCGAGATGGTAGCCGAATTCGGTGAGTCGATGATCACGATGGACGGTCCCCGGCACGGCAGACTGCGGCGCATCGTCTCTCGAGCCTTCACCCCCAAGGCGATGAACGCGGTAATGGACAACGTGACTCAGGTGGCCAAGGGCATCATCGATGAGGTGATCGAGCGCGGTGAGTGCGACGCGGTCACCGACATCTCCGCGAAGCTGCCGCTGCGCATCATTTGCGACATGATGGGCGTCCCGGAAAGCCAGCACGAGTTCGTGTTCAAGCAGACCAACTTGTTGCTCGGCCTCTCGGATCCGGATTACGTCGCCGAGCAGGACGATGCCCTGGGCGTGATGTTCAACGCCAGCCAGGCACTGGCCGACCTGATGCACGAGCTGGCCGCGCACCGCGCCGCGAACCCCGCCGACGACCTGATCTCTACACTGTTGAGCGCCGAGATCGATGGCGAGGTACTCACTCCCTCGGAGCTGGCCAGCTTCTTCATCCTGCTCGTCAGCGCCGGGACCGAGACCACCCGCAACGCGATCAGTTGGGGGATCGAGCTCCTCACCACCTTCCCCGAGCAGCGCACGGTCTGGTTGTCCGACCTCGACCGGGTGACCCCGACCGCGGTGGAGGAAATCGTCCGCTGGGCCTCACCGGTGATCTTCCAGCGGCGCACCGTTGCCGAGGACGCCGAGCCGATCGAGCTTGGCGGCCGGCAGTTGGGCCCGGGGGACAAGGTGCTGATGTTCTACTGGGCGGCCAACCGCGATCCGCGCTACTTCGAAAACCCCGAACGCTTCGACGTGCTGCGCTCGCCGAATCCACACATCGGCTACGGCGGGCCGGGGCCGCACTTCTGCCTCGGGGCACACATGGCCCGCTTGGAGCTAAAGGTGATCTTCCGCCAGCTGCTGACCCGAATTCCTGACATTCGCGTCACAGGCGAGCCGGTGCGGCTGAAGTCGTCGTTGGTCAACGGGATCAAGAGCCTGCCGGTGACCTTCACCCCCGGCAGCCCCAGCCGCCGTACAGACCTGGACGCGACGTGATCAAGTTCGGATCCGCAGGCCGTGGTGCCGCGATGGTCGCCGCCGCTCGCGTCGATCCGGCAACCGCTCGTGGTGGGTCGGACCCCCAGGGCGACAGGGTCGAGGTCTTCGCCTGGGCGACCGACGACGATCCCGACAAGGCCGCCGAGAAGGCCGCGGTCGACTCTCTCGAAGAGGCGTTCACAGAAGCATGTCCCGGGCAGGAATTCGTGAATCCCGTCATCGCCGGAGGGGGGCAATCGGACCCGAAACAGGCTCTCCATCCCCGGTTGCGGGAAAATGACCCGCCGGACAGCTTCCAAGTGCATCCTGGCGCGGAACTGATGGACTACATCGACGCCGGACAACTCGCGGATCTTAACGATCAGTTCGCGCAGTGGGGCCTGAGCGAAGTCCTGCCCAAGGGGCTACTCGACGCCATTACCGTGAACGGGAAGATCTACACCGTACCTGTGGGTATCCACCGCCTGATGCTGTGGAGCAACAGGGAGGTACTGGCAACGGCTGGACTCGCCAACCAGCCCGCCACCCTCGGCGAGTTCATCCACGACCTGGACGCGCTCAAGGCCTCGGGCGTCGAGCACCCACTCGCGCTCGGGGCCGACTGGACGCAGCTTGAACTGCTCGAGGGAGTCCTGCTCGCCGAGCTCGGCCCCGAACGGTTC
Source organism: Streptomyces sp. NPDC050388 (assembly GCF_040655635.1). Taxonomy (NCBI): domain Bacteria; kingdom Bacillati; phylum Actinomycetota; class Actinomycetes; order Kitasatosporales; family Streptomycetaceae; genus Streptomyces; species Streptomyces sp. NPDC050388. The sequence goes on along the minus strand of NZ_JBFAKH010000094.1, from coordinate 20,204 downwards.
GAGTCGCTGTGGACCGCGAAGGCCGACTGGTCCGGAAGCGACATCACCGGGGCGCTCGACGACTACAAGAAGCTGCTGTCGTACTCGAACCCGGACCGCGACAACCTGCACTGGACCGACGCGGCGAAGCGGCTGAGCGGCGGCGGAGCCGGCTACCTGTTCATGGGCGACTGGGTCGTCGGCGAGTTGGAGAGGGACGGGCTCAGGGATTACTCGTACCAGCCGTTCCCGGGCACCGGTGAGACCTTCCAGTGGCTCGGCGACTCATTCGTCCTGCCCAAGAACGCCCCCAACGCGGCGGGTGCGAACAGCTGGCTGAAGACCGTGGGCAGCGTCGAGGGCCAGAAGGCGTTCAACACCAGGAAGGGGTCCATCCCGGCACGCACCGATGCGAACCCCGCCGACTACCCGCCGTACCAGCAGGCAGCAATCGCGGACTTCAAGCAACTGAGGCTCGTCCCGTCGTGTGCTCACGGCTCGGCGTGCACGCAGGCCGTGGCCGCCGCTGTAATCTCCGCGCTGGGCAGCTTCTCCTCGACGGGCGACATCGCGGACTTGCAGGCCGCCATCGCGGCCGGCGTCGCCACCTACGGGGATCTTCGAAGTTGAGGGGTGTGCTTCTCCACTCGTGCTGACGTGGTGTCGCGGTGTGCGACCGACGCGGTGGTGATCACCCCCTGGACGCAGCATGCCCGTGGGCCTGCTTGATCATTTCTGTGCTCTCCGCAGAAGGATCAGGCAGGAGCCACGGGCTCGGCCAATGGTGCGACGTTGCTGCTCGATCTCGACGGGGTGTCCGTCACTCGGGTCGAGCGGCTGGGCGACGGCAGTTGTCGGGTGCGTCTGGTCACGGCGGATGAGGCGGCACGGGTCTGCCCCACGTCCGGGGTCTTCGCCTCCAGGTGAAGGGGACAGCTGTGACCCGGCCGCGTGATCTCCCTTACGGTGAGGGCGGGTTGCAGTTCTTGTGACACAGCGCCGCTGGTGGTGCCGCGAGGCCAGCTGCCCTCGGCGGTCGTTCACTGAGCAGATCCCGCGGATACCGGCCGGCGCACGGATCACCACCCGGCTACGGGCCGCGGCCGGGCGCCGGTTCCACGGTCGTCCAGGCGCGGGATCAGCGTCTGTCCTGGCCGACCGTGAATCCGCGGCGAGCAGGATGACGGGCAGTCACCTCGTATCGATCATGCACCTGGCAGGGATGAGTACCCCATCCGCTACTCAAGCCCCCGCTACTGCGGCTTCAGGTTGGGACCACCTCAATCTACGCGGGCGTGCGGCAGGTCCGGTGCGGCAGGACAGGGAACCAACGAGGCTCCTGTGTGGACGGGGTGAGACGTCGAACGTCTCCCCCAACCACATGGGAGCCTCGTGCCTTACGGGCACCCCGGCCCTCACCCGACCGGTGGCCACTGCCGGCAGGGCTTACCGAGAATGCGGCACCCGTCAGTTCGCGCACCGTGCCCGTGGACAGGGGTGCCGCAGCTCCTGCGTCCGGGACCGGAAAGCACAACCGGTCGGTTGACGGTACGACAGACAGTGATATCGTCAACTATGTGACTGAGCGTCAGATTGGGATGGATGCGATATTCCATGCCCTGGCCAGCGGAGCGCGCCGGGACATCCTCAGGCGGCTAGCTGATGACGAGCTGACGGTGGGGCAACTGGCCGCACCGTTGCCGATGTCGCTGGCCGCTGCATCGAAGCACGTACAGGTTCTCGAGCGGGCCGGCCTGATCCGTCGTACGGTGGTCGGCCGTCAGCACGTGTGTCGTCTCCAACCGGTTCCACTGGCCTCCGCACTGGCCTGGCTCCGCTTCTACGAGCGCTTCTGGAACGAACGACTCGACGCACTGCAAGCCCTGTTCGAACCCGACGCGACAACAACGGAGGAGCAGAAGTGAGTTCCGGAAACGGCAGTCAACCCCTGGTGCGCATCGCGCGCGAACTGCCCGTGCCCCCGCACCAGGTCCACCAGGCCCGGCTCTCGCCCAAACTGCTCAGCCGTTGGATAGCGCCGGGCAGCTAAGCCGTCACCAAGGCCAAGGTGGACGAGCGCGTCGACGGCCAGTACGGGTGTGGCAGGACGACGACAGCAACCCGGTCGGCGGCTTCGCGTGCGAGATCCTCGAACTGGTCTCTGGCGAGCACATCGTCTGAAAGTGAGGCTGGCCCGGACCGGGACCACGGGCCGATCTGCGATTCCCGGCTCGCCGTCACCTTCGACCCCACCCCTTCCGGCAGCATCACGCTCACCCTGATCCACGAGCGGCTGGACGAACTGGCCGCCGCCATGCCTGAGGCGCCGAGCACGTCAAGCCGGGCTGGGAGGACGTCGTCACCAAGCCGGCCGCCCCGCTGACCGCCGACAACCCGTGGTAACCGGCGCGAGTTCCGCCACGGGGGTCCACTGGTGTCCGCACTGGACGCCAACGCCGCCGATGTCTGGAGATGCCCGAAGTGACGGCGAACACCATCGAAAGCTCCCGGCAGGCCCGGCGGCACGAGCGGCCACGACCCCGAAAGAGCAAAGGAGTAAACGATGGCACTGCCGAAAATTGTTTCGCGGGATGAATGGCTGACCGCCCACAAGGCGTTCTTGACCAGAGAAAAGGAGGCGACCAAGGCCCGGGACGCGCTGAATGCCGCCCGCCGAGAACTTCCCATGGCCGAGGTCGACAAGGAGTACGTCCTCGACGGACCATCGGGCAAGGCGTCGCTGCTCGACCTGTTCAAGGGACGCAGACAGCTCATCGTCTACCACTTCATGTTCCACCCCGACTGGAACGAAGGCTGCCCGGCCTGTTCGTTCCTGGTGGACAACTTCGGTAATTTCGCCCATCTGCACCGGCGCGACACCTCACTTGCCGTGGTGTCGCGGGCGCCGCTGTCCAAGCTGCGGGCCTACCAGGAGCGGATGGGCTGGGATTTCACCTGGTACTCCTCGGAAGGCAGTGACTTCAACTACGACTTCCACGTGACGCTGGACGAGGACAAGGCCCCGGTCTGGTACAACCACAAGGACCGGGAAACGCTGGAGAACGAAGGCCTGACCGGGTTCCACGGCATGGAGGTGCCGGGGGCCAGTGTCTTCCTGCGCGATGGTGACCGCATCTTCCACACCTACTCGACCTATGCCCGCGGCACCGAGGTGTTCGTCACCACGTACCACCTGCTCGACCTCACCGCGCTCGGCCGGCAGGAGGCATGGGAGAAGCCCCGCGACCGTTACACCGATCCGGTGCGGGGGATCCGTCGGCACGACGAATACGAGTCCGAATGAGACTTCCCCGCCGGCGTTCGGCGTCAGGGATTGGTCGACGGCTCGCCGACACCGAGTCGTCGGTCCGCCAGCATCTCACCGGCCACGGCGACGGCCCGCTGGATCAGCCGCTCCGGTAGTCCCGTCCGCTCACCGTGCCGGCGATCCCAGTCCGGCAGCAGGGTTTTCGCCTCCACGGTGACGGGGCTCGTCGGACAACCAACAGCCACGATCACGTAGGCGTGGGCGGTGCCCGACGGCAATACGGAAGCCTTCGGCGATCTGCGGCAGCGACCGGTGCGTGCGCATGTACGCCCGAGCGACCAGGGCACGTCAGTACGGCGGAAATGCGCAGCGGCGATCACCCTCGCGGATGACGAACAGCATCGTGACCCAATCCACGAGGGCGTGCGGCAGGACAGGGAACCAACGGGGCTCCTGTGTGGACGGGGTGAGACGTCGAACGTCTCCCCCAACCACATGGGAGCCTCGTGCCTTACGGGCACCCCGGCCCTCACCCGATCGGTGGCCACTGAGCCTTTTCCAACCTCAGCTTGAGCAGGTCACGTGGCGGGACGGCTGGCCGGAGAGTACGACGCTACCTCGCTGAACTCTGCTGTCGGCGGCGAGTGCTTGACTCGCGGGCATGGACGACGAACAGCTTCTGACCGCCGTGGCCGAAATCCTGTGGCCGGATCTCCGTGACCTGGCCTGCCGCCAGCACGGACATGCGCCAGGCCATGTCTGCCTTCCCGTCTTCGCTCGTGCCGACCTGGGCAACCTCGTCGAGACGCTTTCCGACCGGTACGGCGAGCCATCCGCCGGCGCCGACCGACTGCCGCCACTGCCCTTGTCGGAGCAGGTCGACTGGAGGTACGCCTGGCCGTTCAGCAACCGGTGGGTCGCCTTCGGCCGGACCGGTCAAGGCGAGGATCCCGGCCCCGCCTTGATGATCGCCCTACGCGACACGCCGGTCGCGGAGCAGTTGCCCGCGGAGGCCTCCTGGCTGGAACGGCTCGTCGCCGTGACCGGCTGGGTGCCGAGGACTGCGGGCCAGGTCGACTGGGCGGCAGTCGAGTCCCGCCTGGGAACGCCCCTGCCGAGCGACTACAAGGCGCTCGTCGAGACGTTCGGCGATGGCATGTTCGACGGTTTCCACTGCGTGTTCATGCCGGACGGCCTGATCAAGAGCGCCGAGTCGGCGGCGAGGCTGGGCCAGGCGCCCTGGGAGCCGCATCCGCCGTTCCCGGCCTCGGGCGGGCTGGTGCCCTGGATGAGCAACGAGCACGAGCAGTCGTTCTGCTGGATCACCGAGGGCCCCGACCCCGACCGGTGGCCCGTCTACGTCATCGGAGCCGAACCGGAGGCAGGGGATCGGTTCGACTGCACGGCCACGGAGTACCTGTTCCGGCACCTCACCGACCCGCGGCACCCGATCCCGATGCCGGTGGACTTCCGCGCGCACTGGTTCATGGACTGCTCCGGGACGTGGAGTTGGACGCGGCGAGGGAATAGCGCAGGCAGCACCGTGCCCTTGGTGGAGGCCAATTCGTTCGGCGGCGCGATCCGGGGCGCGGCCTGGCGCCACGTCCTTCGGCTGTCGAGTGTGTCGGAGGCGGGCCGCGAACTGTGAGAGACAACGAGAGAGGGCGGGAGTCAGTGGGCCCTTTCCCTCCTCAGTCCGAGCTGGCCGGATGCAGGGTGAAGACGGCCTGAACCAGGCTGGTGATGCGGGCGGTGGAGCAGCGGAGCTTGCGGAGGAGCCGCCAGGACTTAAGTGCGGCGACGGCCTGTTCCACGAGGGCCCTGATCTTTACGTGAGACCGGTTGGCCGCCCGCTGGCCTGCGGAGAGAGTCTCCCACCGGCCCCAGTAGGGGGTTCGCACGGTGCCCCGGCACCCCGGTGTCCCTTGATGCTGAACGGAAAATCGGGGCTCAGCCAGGCAGGCGGCAGCATCCGTTCCGCGAAGCGGAACGGATGTAGTGGATGGGCGGGTGGCGTCAGGCCGTGGGGGCGAGGGTGACCTGGTGGCCGAGGGCTCGGAGTTGGCGGACGAGGTCGCGGGTCTTGCGGGCGGGGTTGAGATGGCGGTGGTGCCAGTCGGCACCCAGATCCTCGTAGTGCGCCTCGGGGTCCTGGAGGAGGTGCCAGGCGATCACGAGGATGGAGCGGGCGACGGCGACCAGGGCCTTGGCATGGCCACGGCGCTTGACGATGCGCCGGTAGCGGGCGCCGAGGAAGGTGTCGGTGCGGGCGGCGGCGTTGGCCGCTTCGCCGAGGGCGCCCTTGAGCCAGGGGTTGCCCCGCCCTGCCGGGCCGGCGGTGTTCTTGGCCCCGGACTGGATGGTCCGCGGACACAGCTTTGCCCAGGAGACCAGGTGCTCGGGGGTGGGGAAGCGCCCCATGTCCAGGCCGATCTCGGCGAGGATGATCTGTGCCGTTGCCGGACCGACCCCGGGGATAGCATCCAGGCACGCGATCGGGTCCTGCCCGGGCCGCTCGGAGGCGGCCCCGGCACTGCCGTCGTGACCGGACGGGCCGGTCATCTCCTCCACAAGCGCGGTGATGCGCCGGTCGAGGAGCTGGATCTGCCGGGTGAAGTGGTCGACGGTGTCCAGCAGCACGCGCAGCAGATGGCCGTGGTGCTCTTCGAAGTGGCCGGTCAGGGCCTCGATGAGGGCGGGTTCCTTGTTCACCAGGCTGCCTCTGGCCAGGTCTGCCAGGGTGCGGGGGTTGCGTTCGCCTGCGGCCAGAGCGTCCATCATGGCCCGGCCCGAGAGGCCGAAGAGGTCGGAGACCACAGTGGAGAGCTTGATCTGGGCGTCCTCGAGGAGTTTCTCGGCGCGGTGCTTGTGCCGGGTACGGTCCTGGGTGAACGCGGTGCGGGTGCGGGTGAGGTCCCGCAGCTGCCGCACCGGCTTGGGCGGCACGAACGAGGCCCGGACCATGCCGCGTTCGCTGAGTTTGGCGAGCCAGACCGCATCCAGTTTGTCGGTCTTCGGTCGGCCGGGCACGTTCTTCACCTCGCGGGCGTTGACCAGCCAGCACTCGAGGCCCCGGCTCTCCAGGAGGTAGAAGAAGGGTTTCCAGTAGCTGCCGGTCGCTTCCATCACCACCCGCTGGATGCCCTGGCACAGCAGCCGGTCGCCCAGCTCCAAGATCGCTTTGGTGGTCGATGCCACCGTCCAGACCTGCTGTACCCGTCGGCCCTCGATCTTGTCGTGCGGCACCCGTGTGCACACCACCGCCGAAGCCTTGGCGATGTCGATCGCCGCGACCCGGGCGACGGTTCCGTCGTCCTGCTCTTCTCCGGTTTCCTGCACGGCCGTCCTCCCCTTCTGCACCTCTTGGGCGGGGCTGTCCGGGGAGCCGGAGGGGAGTTGGAGAAGCTGAACGGCGTGTTCGAGACGACAGTGTGCGGCCCCTCGGGCGGCTCCCTCACCAGACTCCTATGCGGGCTCAACGGCCCAAGCGTCAAACGGCGTCGGCGGACGGCCCCGTACCCATTTTCACGCCCGCGAGGCGTCACGTCAGGGACACGGACGACTCCTATAGACGTCATGCAGTTGGTGTGAGGTGCTCCCTGGGGAGCTGGGTGAGTGCGCGGTAGACCTCGCGGGCTACGAAGCGTTTGAGACAGCGGATGATGTCCTTCTTGGTCAGCCCTTGCTGGATGCGGCGCGTGACAAGGGCAGCACGCGCACCGGTCAGGACGAACGGACACGACAGTGACGGGGCTTCTCGCGCAAGCTCCTGACTTGTTGAATCGACCCCAGACGCTCGGTCTGCAGCCGTAGCGTCCAGGGTGTCGGTCGGCACGGGCCCGCAGTGCTCCTGACTTGTTGAATCGACCCCAGACGCTCGGTCTGCAGCCGTAGCGTCCAGGGTGTCGGTCGGCACGGGCCCGCAGTGCTCCTTGCCGCCCCCGGGCTGGCTCACTGATAGCGTGCCGCCGCCGGCCGACACCCGCGCGGTGTGGCTCGACAGAGGCATGAAGGTGACACGGTGACTTCAAGTCAGGGTGCCCACCGCACTCCCCTTCCTGTCTCATCGAGTGCGAGGACAGCAGCCTGTGATCCTGATCGGCATCGATCCCCACAAGTCGTCCCACACCGCCGTCGCCGTCAACGCCGCAGGCCACCAGGTGGCCCGGCGCCAGTTCGTCGTCAACGCCGGAACCTTCCGCCAGCTGATGCGCTGGTGCGAGCAGTGGCCCGACCGCCGCTTCGCCGTCGAGGGCGCCCGCGGCCTGGGCCGCTCGCTCGCCCAACAGCTGGCCGCCGCGGGCGAGAACGTCGTCGACGTACCCTCCACCCTGTCGGCCCGGGCCCGGCTGCTGGCCACCGGAGGAGACCGCAAAACCGACGCCAAAGACGCCCTCCACGTCGCCCAGGTCGCCCTCTTCCGCCACGACCTGCGGCCCGTGGTCCAGGAAGACCAGACCACCATCCTGCGGCTGCTGACCGAGCGGCGAGACGACCTGGTCCACGAGCGCACCCGCGTCCTCAACCGGCTCCACGCCGTCCTGCGCGATCTCCTGCCCGGCGGAGCACCCACCGGGCTGTCGGCCGACAAGGCTGCCGCCCTGATGAAGGGCATCCGGCCGGTCACGGCCACCGACAACTGCCGCCGGGACATAGCCCGTGACCTGCTGGCCGACCTGCGCCGCCTGGACCGGCAGGTCAAGGACAACGAAGCCGAAATGCGCGAGGCCGTCGCCGCGACCCGCACGACGCTGACCACCCTGCCGGGCCTGGGCACCGTGCTGGCCGCGAAGGTCATCGGCCATATCGGGGACGTCAGCCGGTTCCCCACCGAGCACCACTTCGCCAGCTACACCGGCAGCGCACCCCTGGACGCCTCCAGCGGCAACAACGTCCGCCACCGGCTCAACACCGGCGGCAACCGCGCGCTGAACTCGGTGCTGCACACCATCGCCGTCTGCCAGATCCGTGACGGCGGACGCGGGCAGGACTACTACCTGCGCAAGATCGGTGAGGGGAAGACGCCTTCGGAGGCCCGCAGGGCCCTGAAACGACGCCTGTCCAACGTGGTCTACCGGATCATGAAACGAGACCGACGGACCCACCTCGCCCAGGCCGCTTGACACACAGAGGCGCTATCAGGTCACGACGCCTTGCCGGCCGCGTGCGGTGGTGCCACCGACCAGCCGACAGATCAAGGGAAAGACACGGCAGTGCCGGTCAATCAGCCCAGGGGTCAGACCCGCCGGTGACACCAACACCAATCATCACTGTCCGCCCAGCACTTGATGCCGGCCTCGGTGAGAGCATCGATGATGCCGTTCTCGCGGGGATGGCGTTCCGTCGGGTGGTGTAGCCGATCAAGGCGCCGGAATCCGCAGGCCGGGGACGGTGGCTCCGCCGGACCGGGCGTTCAACTCGCCTCAGCAGGGCACCTCGTGGACTGCCGCCTCTCCGGAGATCGTCATCTCGACGACGGACGAATTTTCAGCCGACGCCGACACGTCAGGGCCCTCGTACCGGAACGCGCAACGCTTGATCCGCTACACCACGACGCGGGACACGACCCTCGCGGGCCGCGCGGATGTCGTGGACGGCGCCGGGCAGGGCCGGTGAGGCCCTGCCGGGTCGGCGAGGCCCTGCATGTTCATGCCGTGCTTCAACGTCGGTTCGACCAAGGCCCACCGGGTGTCGGACAGGTCGCTGGGGTACGGCCTGCGCTCGTTCACGGCCCAGGGCACGAGGGACCCTCGACCTGCTCGTCGCTCCCGACGGCACGAGTCGGTGGAAGGACGAGGACGAGTTCCGCTGGGCGACCGGCCGTCCGGGCTGTGGTCGGCCGCGGGCCGGTTTCCCTCCGACGGGCCTGGTGCGACGCCCGTGTAGACCCGCCCGGCCCACTCACGCCGGCCGGGGAGACCCTGGGGCCGGCCCCCGGTGTGGCCTCTCCCCGCCGCGTGAGAAAGGCCGGCCGGCGGCCAAAACGCACGTGACAAGATGCGCTCCCTGTCGCGTCTGCGGGATCGTCGGGCTCTGTCCACGTGAGCCGACGCGGAACGCGGCCGACGTCGGATGTGTTCCGGGCGACGCGCCCGCGGACGGACGTGTTCCCACGACACTGGGAGTGATCTGCGTGACTCAAGACTCGATCGACGTGCGCGGGGACACACGCCCGGCGCTGACGAGCCTCCGCTTCGTCGCCGCCCTGCTGGTCTTCGTCAGCCACGCCGCGTTTCTGTCGCCGTTCGCGAACGCCGCCGTCGCGGAGGGCTTCGGGGCCGTCGCCCACAATGCCGGGCACCTCGGGGTGTCGTTCTTCTTCGTGCTCAGCGGCTTCGTCCTCACATGGTCGGCCGGGGCGGGGGACAGCCTGCGCTCCTTCTACCGCCGGCGCTTCGTGAAGATTATCCCGAACCACCTCGTGGTGTTCGCCCCGGCGGTCGGCCTGATGTTCCTGATCGGCGCGGGGATCGGACTTGCCCCCTTCCTGCTCAACCTGTTCCTGCTGCAGGCCTGGGTCTGGGACTTCGAGCTCGCGGCGCAGTCCCCCAACAGCCCGACGTGGTCGCTGGGTGTCGAGGTCTTGTTCTACGCCCTGTTCCCGCTGTTCTACTTGGTGGTGCGGCGGATCCGCCACGACCGGGTGTGGTTCTGGTGGGTGGCCACCGGGCTGCTCGTCCTCGCCATCCCGCTCGTGGTCGGCGCGGTGACCCCGAGCGGCCCGCCCAGCCCGGCCTTCGAGGGCGGCACCTGGGTGCAGCAGAAGGCGCTCCTGTTCTTCCCCATCACCCGGTTGCCCGACTTCCTCATCGGCATGCTCACCGCGCGCCTGGTGCAGGAGCGACGGTTCGTGAAGATCGGTCTCGGGTGGGCGATGGCCCTCACCGCGGTCGTCTACGTCGCCGGGCTGTTCGTGCCGCGCATCTACGCGTTCGCGGGGCTGTGGGCCTTCCCGGTGGCGCTGCTGGTCGGTGCTGCGGCCGCGCGCGACCCGCGCAGGCCGGGTTTGCTGGAGAGCCGTCCCGCCGTCTGGGCCGGCGAGGCCTCGTACGCGTTTTTCCTGGTGCACCTGCCGCTGCTGTTGTTCGTGCTCGCCATGATCGGGGGCCTGCCACCGACCGGTGCGAAGATGGGCACGGTGCCCGGAATCCTCTTCATCCTGGGCATGGCCGTCGTCTCGCTGCTTGTTTCCCGGCTGTTGTTCGTCACCGTCGAGCGGCCCGCGATGCAGCGCTGGGCGCGCTCGCGGCGCACCGGTCCCGACTGGCAGCCCGTCACGGGGGACGGCGGGGACGCCGCGCGGACCGTCGACGGCGACGGGCACGACCGCTCGGGGCGCACCGTGGTGTGACGAACCGCAAGGGGAGAGATGCCCATCGGATGGCCAGACCGGCACCGTGACAGGGCGAGCACCGAGCCACATCGACCCGTTCTCCACCCGGAGGTTCCTTCATCATGGGCACCAACGATTCCCTCAGCGCCGCCGAGCTCGACGACCTGGACCGTCGCCACCTCGTGCGGTCCATGCAACGTGGGTACATCAAGGACCGCGTGATCATCACCCGTGGCCGGGGTGCCACGGTGTGGGACGCCGAGGGCAACGAGTACCTCGACGCCGCCGGCGGCGGGGTCTGGCACTCGCCGATCGGTCACGGCCGCCCGGAGCTCGCCGCGGTCGCCGCGGAGCAGATCCAGCAGATCGAGTTCTTCACGAGCCTGCTCGAGTTCTCGAACGACAAGGCGATCCGGCTCGCGGCCCGGATCGCCGGGCTCGCGCCCGAGGGACTGAACCGCGTGTTCTTCTCCAGCGGTGGCTCCGAGGCCGTCGAGACGGCGATCAAGGCGGCCCGGCTGTTCCACGTCCGCCGTGGTGAGCCCGAGCGGACCTGGGTGCTCTCGCGCCACTACTCGTTCCACGGGGCGACCTACGGCAGCGGCACGGCCACCGGCCTCCCGCAGATGCAGCACGGCGTCGGGCCGAACCTGCCCCACTTCGAGAAGCTGACGCCGCCCTACCCGTACCGGGCCGAGATGTACGGCGGCGCGGGCGTGACCGACTTCTGCGTCGACGAACTCGAGCAGACCATTGAGCGGATCGGGGCGGGCAACATCGCGGCCATGATCGGCGAGCCGGTCATGGCCGGCGGCGGTGTCGTCGCGCCGCCGGAGGACTACTGGCCGCGGATACAGGAGGTCCTCGATCGGCACGGCATCCTGCTCGTGGCCGACGAGGTCGTGACCGCCTTCGGCCGACTTGGCACGTGGTTCGAGTCGCCGCGCCGCGGGATGCGCCCCGACATGATCACGATGGCCAAGGGCATCGCGGGTGGGTACGCCCCGCTCGGCGCGACCGTGATGACCGACGAGATCGCCGACACCATCATCGGCGAGGAGGGGTTCTTCCACGGTTACACGTTCCAGGGTCACCCGGTCGCGTGTGCCCTCGGGCTGGAGACGGTGGAGATCATCGAGCGGGAGGGGCTGCTCGAGCGGGCCCGCGAGATCGAGTCCGAGCTGCGCGAGGGGCTCGCCGGGCTCGCTGGCCTGCCCGTGGTCGGTGACGTGCGGGTCGAGGGCACCCTCGCGGCGGTCGAGCTCGTGTCGGACCGCGAGCACAAGGTGCCGATCGACTGGGGTGTGGGCGAGGCTGTCGCCTTCGAGATCCGTACCCGGCACGGCGTGATCGCGCGCCCGTACGGCCACAACCTGGTGCTCGCTCCGCCGCTCGTGACGAGCAGCGAGGACGTGGCGCGGGCCTGCCGGGCCGTAACCGACGTGGTCACGCGGCTCAGCCCCGACGGCAAGATCGCTCCGTGACCGGCACAGGCCGGCCCGTTGTTGACCCGAACCTTGGAGGAAGTTGAGATGTACGACTACGTCATCGTCGGAGCCGGATCGGCAGGGTGCGTCGTCGCCTCCCGCCTCTCCGAGGACCCCGACGTCCGCGTGTGCCTGCTCGAAGCCGGTGGGCCGGATACTTTGGACACGATCCACATCCCCGCCCTGTTCGGGAACCTGTTCCGCACCCAGGTGGACTGGGACTACGACTCCCACTACGAGGAGCACCTCGACCGGCGTCGGATCCTCCTGCCACGGGGCCGGGTCCTGGGCGGTACGAGCTCGATCAATGCGATGCTCTACGTCCGGGCCAACCCGCTCGACTACGACAGCTGGGGGCAGCCCGGGTGGAGCTACGAGGAACTCCTCCCCTACTTCCGCCGGAGCGAGGACAACGAGCGTGGTGAGTCCTTCCACCACGGTGTCGGCGGGCCCCTGAGCGTCTCCGACGGCCGCTCGCACAACCCGATGATGACGGCCCTGGTCGAGGCGGCTCTCGAGGCCGGACACCCGGCGAACGACGACTTCAACGCCGGGACGCAGGACGGCTTCGGCCCGTTCCAGCTCACCCAGCGCAACGGGCGCCGGTGCAGTGTCGCGGACGCCTACCTGCACCCGGTGCTCGATCGTCCCAACCTCACGGTGATCTCGAACTTCCAGGCCCTGCGCCTGGTGGTGGACGGCACGCGCGTGACCGGGGTGGTGGGCGAGCGATTCGGCGAGGAGCTGACGGTCCGGGCCGAGGCCGAGGTCGTCCTCTCCGCCGGGGCCTACAACACCCCGACCCTGCTGATGTACTCCGGGATCGGTCCCGCCGGGGTGCTCGAAGGCGCGGGCGTCGACGTCCTGATGGACCACCCGTGGGTCGGGCGCAACCTGCAGGACCACCTGTTCGTCCCGCTGATCTACGCGCATGACGAGCCGGTGAGCACGACCGCGGCCGGCGAGGCCGAGATGGCCGAGTTCCTCGAGCACGGCACCGGGCCGTTCACCTCCAACGGGCCCGAGGTCGGCGGCTTCATCCGCACCCGCCCGGACCTCCCCGCCCCGGACGTCTCGTTCTACTGCGGGCCCATGATGTTCCCGGACAGCGGGCTGTCGGTCCCGACCGAGCACGCGATCACCTACGGGCCGGTCATGCTCACCCCCCAGAGCCGCGGCCAGGTGTCGATCATCGGGTCGGACCCGACGACCAAGCCGAAGATCGAGCACAACTACCTGGCCGAGCCGGACGACCGGGTGGTGGCGGTGGAGGGTGTCCGCGCCGCCCTGGAGATCGCCCGCCAGCCGGCTCTCCGTCCCTACACCACGCGCCCCTACCAGGTCCCGGCCTCGGACGACGCGGACGAGATCCTGGCCTTCATCCGCCGCATCTCGCACTCGATCTGGCACGCCGCCGGCAGCGCGGCGATGGGCCGGGTCGTGGACTCGGAGCTGCGGGTCCACGGGCTGGAGGGCCTGCGCATCGCCGACGCCTCAGTGATGCCCACGGTGGGCCGGGGCCCGACGAATGCGTCCGCGATCGTCATCGGCGAGCGGGCCGCCGACCTGATCGGCGGCGCGCGCCCGGCGCAGCGGGCGGCCTGATCGCGGATCGCACCGAGCGCCACCCCGACCGCACGCGGCCCCCGGTGCGGGTCGGCGGGAAGCGCCCACCCCCCGTGAACCGGAGTTCAGGAGAAAAGCGCTAGCGATCGCAGGCCGGACGCTGGACAGGTCCCGATCCGGGAGTCCGGATTGCTTCCGGTACAGCGTGGAGGACACATGTCGGCACCCACCGCCGAGCACCAGAACGCCCTGGACGACCACGGCGAGTTCACCGGTTCCCGGGAGAAGGACGTCCTCGGCGTCCCGCTGTGCCTCGTCGAGGCGTGGTCGCGCAACGACGGCTACGGCGCCTCGCTGCGCTGGTGACTGTACTGCTCACGCGATGGAGAGGGAGGACTCACGATGACCAATCGGGCCGCGGCGCTCGTCGATCAGGCCAAGGACTGGGGTGGCCTCTGTGGCGGTTTCACCACCGGTGACGAGGGCGCCTCGCCAACGGTGCTCCTGCGGACCCACGTGGCGTGGGAGGAGGACGCCGACGTGTTCGCCGACCTATTCGCCGGGGACGGCAGCATGCTGGTGTCCGACAACCAGCTGCGCGGTCGGGAGGCGGTCCGCGCGTGCTCGTCGAGCGCGACGGCGTCTGGAAGCTGCTGTCCCACCGGGGGCCCGATCCAGGGCTGAGCGCCCCGGCTGCCGCGGGCCCGCCGTGCGTGGTGGGCCCGCGGGCACCGTCGAGCTTCCATCAGCGCACACCAACTGTCGCGAACTCACGCATCGACACTTCTAGGCCGGGGGCCACACCCATGCATGTCGCCATCGTTGTCCAACCAGCTCATGGTCACGTCAACCCGATGCTCCCGCTGGTCTCGGAGCTTCTGTCTCGTGGCCACCGCGTCAGCTATGCGACCGGCCCGGAGTGTGTCCCCTCGGTCGCGTCCTCCGGTGCGAGAGTCATCACCCTTCCGACCCGTGTGCCTGCCATGTACTGGCCGGAAGGGGCGACCGACGAACGCGTCGACGGGATGCTGAACGCGCTGTCCACCGGCGTCCGGGAGAGCCTCCCGATCCTCCTGCGAGAGTTCTCGGAGGATCCTCCTGATGTGCTCTGCTACGACCTGACCACTGAAGAGGGGCGTATTCTGTCGAAGCTTCTCGACGTGCCGTCGGCAGCGTTGGTACCTCATTTCGCGTTTCACGAGAACCTCGGGATGCGCGACGCCATTGCGATCGAGGAGGACTGGACTTCCCAGGACCCCGGGTGGCCGTGGCAGCGCTACCACAAGGCGATGAAGGAGATCGCGGCGAGCCATGGCGTGACGTGGCAGGACGACGCCCTCGACGGAAGCTCGGTCGCCGATCTGAACCTCGTCCTGATTCCCAAGGAGTTCCAGTACGAGGCTGACACGTTCGACGAGCGGTTCCATTTCATCGGACCGTTGGAGAACAGTCAGGCGCAGACCGAGAAGTGGACGCCGGCGAACCCTGACACAAATCTTCTCTTCGTCTCGTTCGGCACGCTGTTCAACAACAATCCCCAGTTCTACCGGACCTGCTTCGAAGCGTTCGGCGACCTCGATTGGGAGGTCGCCATGGCCGCGCATAAGCTGGATATCTCCGAACTCGGTCCCATTCCGTCGAACTTCGAGGTGCGTCCGTACTTCCCGCAACTCGACGTCATGCGAAACGCCACGGCGGTCGTGTCGCACACGGGGATTAAAACCCTCATGGACGCGGTGACATGCGGAGTCCCGATGGTGATCGTGCCACCGGTACCGATGTGCAAACTGATCGCGCAGCGTGCTGAGGCCGAGGGCCTGGCACGATGCCTCGACCCCGCCACCCTGGACGCCGAGACGCTGCGTAACGCCGTCGAACAGATCCCACACGACGAGGAGATCCGTCTCGGCGTGAGGCGATACCAGCAGGCCATCGCCGACTGCGGTGGAGCGAGAGCGGGGGTGGACGCACTCGAGGCGTACCTGGGCTGAACCGCGTGGCCGCCGTGGAGCCGTCCCGGACACTGCCGTTTCGGGGCATCCCATCGGCATCGACGACGGAGTGGACGCCAGGAGCGCCGGCCGGGGCTCCACTGGGCCCCGCCGGCACAGCGTGCGACCGCGATCGCATTCGAGAGGCTGCAGCCGTGCAGGGCTGTACGAGTATCGGGGAAGGACTCGTTCACGGCGGCCGGCTCTCGAAGACGCCCGAATCGCTCGCGAAGAAGAAGATCCATGAAGAGGGAGAATCCTGCGGTGTCCTTGGCATTCTGCCGCATCCGCGGTGGCGAGGTTGAAGTGTGCATCGATCTCGGCGACCAGCCGGTGTCCAACGGCTTTCTGACGCCGGAACAGCCCGGCGCCGAGAATTGCTTCCACCTCGCGGTGGGCATGTTCACCTGGTGCACGATGGTCCAACAGCCCAAGGCGGTCCGGCGCGACGACAGGTTCGGTGAGGGCTACCCGTATCGCGTCCGGCATGTCCGCCCGCATGCGCGGTCATTTCGCGCCGACGTAATCTGTTCGGCGAACACGGCCGGCCATATCGCTGACATCGACTCAGTGCCGCGCGGCGTCGACGTGCTGTTGTCCGAGGACGGCGTCCCGGTACTCGAGGACCGGGACCTGGGCGATGTACTCGCGAACAACTACTTCGACCAGGTCTACGACGAAACGGTCGCCAGGGTGGGTCGGCGCCCGGTGGACCGTTCGATCTCCGAGATCCGTGACACCGGGTCGCGCCCCGTACCGGCTTCCCCTTCATTGCCGAGTCGGGAGGGCGAGGTGGAACGCGTGCGCAGGCCAGGAGAGGACAGCCGGACCGCCCACGGTGTTCCCTCGATCCGTCGTCAGACCGGACGATCTCCACGGCCCAGGCGACCTGCGCGCACGGCTGTCTGGCTGCCGACCCGACTGGGAGGAAGTTCATGAGCGACCGCAAGGAGAAACTGCTTGCCGACGTAGCCAAATACCACGCCGATGTCAACACGTCCCGACCGTTCGTTCCGGGGCACACCGAGATCTGGCCCTCGGGTGCGGTGCTGGATGCCTCCGACCGCACCGCGCTGGTCGAGGCCGCTCTCGACATGCGGATCGCTCACGGGCGCTCGGCCCGGGAGTTCGAGTCGGTGTTCGCGCGTCGCATCGGAGTCCGCAAGGCGCTGCTGACCAACTCGGGGTCCTCGGCCAACCTGCTTGCGATCACCGCCCTGACCTCGCCGCTGCTCGGGAAGCGTCGCCTGCGGCCGGGGGACGAGGTCGTCACCGTCGCCGCTGGCTTCCCGACCACGGTGAACCCACTGGTGCAGAACGGCCTGGTTCCGGTGTTCGTCGACGTCGACCTGGAGACTTACAACACGACGGTGGAACGGGTGACCTCAGCCATCGGCCCGCGGACGCGAGCGATCGCACTGGCACACACGCTGGGCAACCCGTTCCCGGTCTCCGAGATCGCGGCGCTGGCCGTCGAGCACGGCCTGTTCCTGCTCGAGGACAACTGCGACGCCGTCGGCTCGCTCTACGACGGTCGGCCAACGGGGACCTTCGGCGACGTCGCCACCACGAGCTTCTACCCCGCGCACCACCTCACGATGGGCGAGGGCGGCTGCGTGCTGACGTCCAGGCCCCTGCTCGCCAAGATCGTGGAGTCGCTTCGGGACTGGGGCCGCGACTGCTGGTGTGCGCCGGGCGCGAACAACACCTGCGGCAAGCGATTCCAGCAGCAGAAGGGAACGCTGCCCACCGGCTATGACCACAAGTACGTCTACTCCCACGTCGGCTTCAACCTGAAGGCCACCGACATCCAGGCCGCGCTCGGTCTCTCCCAGCTCGACAAGCTCGACTCGTTCACAGCGGCCCGGCGGGACAACTGGGCCCGGTTGAGGGCGGCGCTGGAGGGAACGCCATACCTGCTGCTCCCCTCGGCGACCCCGGGCAGCACCCCGAGCTGGTTCGGCTTCGCGCTCACCCTCACCGCGGACGCCCCTTTCAGCCGGTGGGAGCTGATCCAATTCCTCGAGGAACGCAAGATCGGCACCCGCCACCTGTTCGCCGGCAACCTCACTCGGCACCCTGCCTACCGGGATGTGCACTACCGCGTCGTCGGCGACCTCACCAACAGCGACATCATCACCGAGCGCTCCTTCTGGGTCGGGGTCTACCCGGGGCTAAACGACGAGATGATCGACTACATCGCGGCGTCGATCCGGTCCTTCGCCGAGAGCGGAGGCCGAGACGGTGCTCGATGAGAGTTGGCCGACGTATGGGGCCTCTACACGACGTTCTCGGAGCTCGGTGAGTGATTCCACGTGGAGAAGCTCCGACCGCTCCGCTCATCAGCCGAGGGCCGCGAAAGGCGCGGCCGCGACATGAGGAGATCACCATGGGGAAGTACCTGCTGATCATGCACTACCGCGGCGGCCCGGAAGCCCTTCCGGTACCCCCGATGGACCAGTGGGACCCCGATGAGGTGAAGACGCACTTCACCTTCCTCTACCACGTCCAGGAGCTCCTCAAGGAGCGCGGCGAGTACGTCGACGTCCAGGCGCTTCTGCCCGCGCGAACCTGGGTGCGCCATGACGGCCCGGACACCGCTCCGGTCACCACTGAGGGCCCCGAGACCACCGAACTGGTCGCCGGCTGGTACATGGTCGACGTGGAGTCCCATGAGCGCGCGCTCGAGATCGCGGCCTACATCTCCTCGGCTCCCGGACCCGGTGGCGAGCCGCTCTGCGAGTGGATCGACGTCCGGGAGGTCATGCCCTCCCGGACGTCCAGCGACTGCCTGGATGAGCTATGACGGCCCGGACACCGCGACGGTCACCACTGACGGCCCCGAGCCGGCGATCCGGTCGCGGGCTGGTACATGGTCGACGTGGAGAAGCTCCGACCGGCTCCGCTCATCAGCCGAGGGCCGCGAAAGGCGCGGCCGCGACGTGAGGAGATCACCATGCCGAAGTACCTGCTGATCAAGCACTACCGCGGCGGCCCGGAGCCGCACGACGCCGCTGGCTCCCACTCCGCGCCCACCCACGACGCCCCTTCGGTGCCCCCGATGGACCAATGGGCCCCCGAGGACGTGGAGGCGCACATCGCCTTCCTCTACCAGGTGCCGGAGCTTCTCAAGGAGCGCGGCGAGTACGTCGACGTCCAGGCGCTTCTGCCCGCGCGAACCTGGGTGCGCTATGACGGCCCGGACACCGCGACGGTCACCACTGACGAATCCGAGACCAGCGTCCTGGTCGCCGGCTGGTACATGGTCGACGTGGAGTCCCATGAGCGCGCGCTCGAGATCGCGGCCTACGTCTCCTCCGAGCCCGGACCCGGCGGCGAGCCGTTCCGCGAGTGGATCGAAGTCCGGGAGGTCATGCCTTCCCAGACGTCCGACGCCTGACCGGCCTGTCCGGCGAGCCGACGGACCGGGTGGACGAGGGCGAGCTGCGCGTCCTCGTCCACCGGGGACAAATTCCTGTGAGGCTGATCCTTTGGAGTGGACACCCTGACAATGGATCTTGATGGTCCAGGGAGGGATGTCCAGGTGGGACGCAAGTCTCCGTATCTGGAGGAGTTCAGGAAGGACGCCGTCGCGCTCTATCGCGCTGCGGGCGGTAAGCGCACGTATGCGGCGGTGGCTGCTGACCTCGGTATCACCGCGGAGTCGCTGCGGACGTGGGTTCGCAAGGACCAGTCCCAGGCAGCGCCCGAACACCGCGACACCGGCTTGAGCGCGGCGGAGGAACCGGCCAGGCTGCGGGCCGAGAACGCCCGGCTGCTGAAGGCGGAGAAGGAGTGGCAGCTGGAGTGCGAGATCCTTCGCCGGGCAGCCGCCTATGTCGCTCGGGAGGTGAAGTGAGCCCCCACCGCTGGGACTTCATCTCTGACAACCGCGCCGACTTCGGCGTCAAGCGGGTCTGCCGGGTCCTGGGTGTCTCCCGCTCCGGCTGCTACCGGCACCTGGCCACGGCTCAGGCCCGTACTGAGCGCCAGGCCGAGGAGAGACGCACGACAGCTGAAATCCGAGAGATGCACGCCGACCACCACGGTGCCTACGGCGCCCCGCGGGTCCACGCCGGGATGCGGGCGCGGGGATGGAAGGTCAACCGCTGGGGGTGCCCCCGCTCGCGGGGGAGTGTCACGCGTCTGATGCGGGTCAACCACATCGTCGGCCGGCACCTGCGGCGCAAGAAGCGTACGACGATCGCGGACAGGATGGCCCCGCCCGCGCCGGACCTGGTGATGCGCGACGTCACCGCGCAGGCGCTCGACACCAAGTGGTGCGGCGGCATCACCTACCCAGCCGTCGGCTCGACGTGGCTCTGCCTGGCTACCGTCATCGACGTCTGCTCGCGCCGGGTGATCGGCTGGTCCATCGCCGACCACATGCGCATCCAGCTGGTCACCGATGCGATCGAGATGGCCGTGGCCGCCCGCGGCGGCCAGGTTCACGGAGTCGTCTTTCATACGGACAGGGGCGCGCAGCCCGGACTCAACCGGTCGTCGCAACACCGGCCTGTGGGATCAACTGTATCTGCTCGTTGAGGGCCTCGGCCGGGGTCTTCCAGCCGAGGGTCTTG
>NZ_JBFAKH010000093.1:0-25649 GCF_040655635.1 Streptomyces sp. NPDC050388 | reverse complement strand
GAACGGTGGGGCCCTTCGACATCGTGCCCGGTGAGGCACTGGCGGAGGATACGAGATTCGAACTCGTGAGGGGTTGCCCCCAACACGCTTTCCAAATGTTCGTCCGGGGGTTCGGGGTAGGCCATCAGCGTCCTGACCTGCGCCGGAATGAGAGGCGGGGAGCCCGGCGGACGGTACTGGACGGGGGTGAACGAGACCAGAACTGAGACCATCGGAGCAGGGCCGCCGAGGCCGCCCCGTCGGCACGGCCGCCTCTTGACCAGTCCCGCTGCAGCTTTGTGTGCCCCGAGTAGGCGCTAACAGGACCGATCGGTAGTTGACGATGGCTGCTGGGTCACCCGTCCTGGAGTCGGATCGCCATCACGGTTCCGTCGGGGCGGATGGACACCGCGTTCCACTGCTCTGATGTGCTGCGGTCCGGCCACTGCCCTCGTAGGGCGTGTACCTCGCTTCGATATTCATTGACGCGCCCGTGGTGGAGGTGCGTGTAGAGGCTCCTCTTAAGCCCGGAAAACGCCTCTATGCGGGTGCCATTGAGGCGGTAGATGTGGTCGGTACCGACGAAGTCGATGTCCTGGATGCGGTGCTCCGCATCTCGCAGCCCGGCCGTGTTGGCGTGGACGTCGTGCTGGAAGTGGCGTCGGCCTTGTTCCTTGGTCAGGTACTGGGCGGTGGGTTTGCCACCTCCGGTGAAGGCCGTGATCGTGGCTGCTTCCGTCCGTGCCAGCACGACGCTGAACCAGGCAAAGGAGTCGGGCAGTACCTGGAACCCGGGGACGATCGTCTCTCCGCGGTCCGTGGGCCGCACGACGTCGGCCATACGGTTCCCCTGTTCCAGGGCGAGATCCAGGCCGGCTTCTGATGTCTCTCCGGACGGGCGGAGGACGGTCGTACCCGGCGCCTCCAGGATGTGCACGGCAAGGCTCTCCGTGGTGGGGATCTCGGTTCCGATGAGCAGGTACGGGACTGTGCCGTACGGCCCGATGTGCACGGACTCAACGTGGGCGCTGGCCGTACCGAGCTGCTTCTGTACCTGGTGAACGCTGCTGTGGGTGCCCTTGGAGGAGAGGAGAAGGACCTTGGACGGCTGGCCTGGTTTCCAGGCTTCGACGAAGAAGTGGGGCCGTCTCTGTAGCGGCTCCGGGCGGTTGCCTGTACCGGTGCTGCGTAGGGTCCAGCCGGCCTTCAGAGCGATGTCCGCCGGGATCACGGAGACCGAGTGGTCGGGGTAGCGGGACCTGACCAGCTTCTCGGCCAACAGCGAGGCGAAGCCGGTGCCGATTTCTCCGGACTGGGTGGCCTTGTAGAAGCGCAAGAGATCGCGCCCTTCGGACGACAGCTGCAGGTAACGGCCACGGTTGGCTTCCAGGGCCTGGCTGTAGCGCAGGCTGCCCCAGTGCTCGGCGAGTCCTCGCCCCGCACCTTGGCGGGCCGAAGCGGCTCCAAGGCCGATGGCGTGGATGACCTGCCAGGGCGTGAGTGTCAGTGATCGCGGCGCTGCCCGGACGGCCCTGTAGTCGGTGCGTCGGCGAAGGGAGCCCCGCCCGTCCGCTATCCGCTTCTCGTCCTCGTCCGCCGCAGCCTTGGCGACCTGGGCGGCGAGCTCGGGGGATGAGCGGACCTGGACGTGGGAGGTGGTGCTCAGCTCGTGGAGGATCTCGGCGACGGCTTTGGATTCGTCCTTGTTCACCGGCAGCCCTTTTGTCGATGTGGTGCGGCGTGAGCTGGAGGACCGTAGGACGGGACAGGGGAGCGCAATCAAGTGCGTACGAGGGGCGCAGGCCGGTATTCGGCCAACCCCCTTCGAGGAACGTTCGAATGGTGTGCGGTCCCGCACTCCCCAGCCGTCGGCGAGCGCGGCCACCAGGGCCATCCGGTCGGAAGCCGAACGAGGGTGATGAGACCAGGAATGACACCAGTACGGGCGGTCTAACGGCGCCACTGTTGCCGGTACCGGCCAAGAGGTACGAGTGCTTGCTGGCGTTCTCGTATCGCCGAGTACGAGGATCAGCCACGGTGGCAAGATCCTTAAATTTCCTGCCGACCGAGGAGTCTCCTGGATACTCTCGATCGCACGGAAGTGATCAAGTGCCCTCGGGAAACGGACCCGCCAGAGTGACAAAGGCCAATTCCTTCGCGCCGCCACCAGGGCAGGCGAACACCCCGGCGTGGTCATCCCTGGACGACCATCTGTGGCACTCGTGCGAGATCGTCGCGGATCTCCTTGGAGGCGGTCTGGCTCGCCGTCCGTTGATCGCCACGACAGCGAGACTGGAGCATGACGACCGCGCCCTTGCTGTCGGCCCCGGTCAGCGTTCGACCTGGCGAGCCCCGGGCAACGGGCGCTACCAGCACAACAGTGTGGTCGCCGTCGGCAATCCCGCATTCGTCATCGGCAGTCTTCTGGGTTCCGCGGTCGGCAACTCCGCCAGGCGGCGCCAAGCAGCGCGTGACGCCCAACCGCGATGGATGGTCGACGGCCCGGGAGAGGTGACGATCACCCGTCAGAAGCTGCACTTTGCGAGCAGCACGAGTGGACTTGACCTTGATTGGAAGGCCCTGAGCACGATCGACCTCGTGAGCGTTGCTACGTTCCAGACGAGCTTCGTCAGCACTCGCGGCCAGCAGGTGACGACGATGGTGCACACACCGTGGGCGTCCCTCGCCTTCGCTGTCGCCGCCATCACCGCGTTTCCCGCGCATCCTCGTCTACTGAGCGGCGGATGGCTCCCCCCAGGGTTCGAGCAGAAGTGTGCCCGCTTCGGTCGGCCGTGCCGCCCCGCCGCCACACTCGCGGCGCACCAGTGATCCACCCCGCTTCCCGGCACGCGTCAGTGTCGGCTTGGGCGGGGCGTCGCCCGCCGACGACGTTCCCGCTGTCACCTGCCTGAGCGAATCCACGATGTCGACGACGAGTGGATCGAGCTTGAACGGATGCCCGGGTTCGGGGTTGCGCGACGGTTGCGAACGAACCGACGGCGCTCGCTGTGCCTGAGGTCAAGGACGGGGTGGGTATTCAGCCGCAGTCTGACAGGGCTGCCTACTCCCCGCGCTGCACCGTCTAACCTGCGGAGCATGATTCGTGCGGTGGTGTTCGACGTGGGTGAGTGTCTTGTCGACGAGACCCGGGAGTACGGGACCTGGGCGGACTGGCTGGGGGTGCCGCGGCATACCTTCGCGGCGATGTTCGGGGCGGTCATCGCGCAGGGGCGCGACTACCGCGAGACGTTTCAGGAGTTCCGTCCGGGGTTCGACCTGACCGAGGAGCGCGAGAAACGCGCGGCGGCCGGGAAGCCGGAATGGTTCGGCGAGGACGACCTCTACTCCGACGTGCGACCCACCCTGGCCGCTCTGCGGGAGGCCGGCCTGTGGGTGGGAATCGCGGGAAACCAGACCGTGCGCGCCGGTGGCCTACTGCGCGGGCTGGATCTTCCGTCCGACCTGATCGCCACCAGTGATGACTGGGGTGCGTCGAAGCCGGACGTGAAGTTCTTCGACCACGTCATCGAGGCGACGCCTGCCGAGCCGGGCGAGATCCTGTACGTCGGTGACCGGCTCGACAACGACATTCGCCCGGCCGTGCAGGCGGGGCTTCTGACAGCTCTGATTCGGCGTGGGCCGTGGGGCACGATTCAGCAGCGTGACCCGGATGCGGACTCGATCACGACGATGCGCATCGACTCGCTCGCGGAGCTGCCTGAGAAGATCGCCAAGTTCAACGCTGGAGAGCGCTGACCGTCGTGCCCCAGTCGTAGAGACGATCGTCGAGGTCTCGGACACACTGCTCGTTCTGCCATGGGGCGAGCGTGCGTCGGACTTCGCGGATGCGCTCCATGCCCGTCGCGTACCAAGTGATGGCGAGCTGGTCGAGGGCTTGGACGGCGTACTGGCATGCCGCCTCCGGGTGGCTGTCCGCGGCTTCGACCGCGGCGAGATCGCCGAGGACGACCGTGCGCTGCTTGTCCGACTCGGGTGGCAGGTCGTCGAGAACCTCCTGAAGGGTCTGGCGGGCTTGCGGCAGGTGGCCGGCCTTCAGTTGCGTGTTCCCCTTGAACGCGGACAGGCGCACTCGGCTGAACCAGTCCAGCCAGTCGGGGGTGGGGTGCTCCGAGCCCGAGGAAAGGGCGTCCTCGGCGTGATGGATCAAGCGGAGCGCGGCACGGGGGTCGCCGCATCGGGTCTCGCATTCCGCCTCGACGGCGTCCAGCCATGCCCAGAGCTCCGCGGAGGCGTCTCCGCGTCGAGCGTAGGTGCGGGCCGCCATCATGCGCTCGATCGCCGCGTCACGGTCATCGGCCCAGCCGGGGGCGAAGGCCATGTGCGCGAGGATGGCCGATCCGAGAAGAGGGTCGTCCGCTTCCCCTGCCGCCTGCAGGGCACGCAAGAGGGTTTCCGAGGATTGCTCGGGCTGGCGTAGGTCGAAGAACTCGATGCGGCCGGCCAGGAGATAGGACTCGGCGAGTGCGCCGGCGAGGGTCTGGCGAGCAGGGTTCGCAGTCTCGGGCAGGAGAGCGCATCCTAGACGGGCGTGCTCCAGGACTGCGGGGTGAAGTACGGCCGGAGCCACGGACCAGTAGAGGTGTCGATGGGAACGGGTGACGGCCTCGAAGTCTTTGCCCACCGTGACCGGCTGCCTTGTGATGCCCGCCTGCGCAGGGACGCTGGCTAGCCGCACACCTGTCAGGGGGGTACGAGGGGTGCTGCGGACCGTCGAGCTGGCAGGGCGGCTTTCGGTTCCCCAGGGCGGGGCGAATCCCAAGTCCTCCATGCTCTGGCCCAGGAGGTGGGTCAGGACTCGGTGGACGTCAGGCTGTGGCCAGGGCGGTGTGGCGGACTCCCAGCGTCGGATCTGACGGACGCCGACAGCGAGCCCCCTGATGCCCAACTTGGGTGCCGTCTTGGTGATGGCGTCGGCCAGGGCCTGTTGCGAGTTGTATCCGGCAGCCAGGCGGGCGGACTTGAGCCGGGTGTTGCCTGCGGGACGGGGCATGAATCTCCTCCGGGACGAACTCTCGTCAGAGAGTGACATGCGGTGTCCCCGTCGCGGCGCAAAATCATCCACGAGACATCAATAAAGCCCTGCAGAAGTCCTCTTGATGGCCTGTCAGGGTCCTCGGATGGGACCTGCAGGGCCCGGATGATTGCCATCTCCACAAGCCCAGTAGCGCTCGTCTCTGTCCTGTCCCCCTGTGAACGGGAGTTCGTGATGTCTCGCACGAGCACGACCATCAATCACAGCCATCTCGTCATCGACACCGGCATGGCCAAGCCGGACGCGACGACCATCGTGGAGCGGAAGGGCCTCGGCCACCCGGACACCCTGGCCGATCACCTCGCCGAGCGGCTGTCCCGTGCCTACAGCCACTACACCGTCCAACGCTTCGGCGCCGTGCTGCACCACAACTTCGACAAGCTCGCCCTCCTCGGCGGGGCCAGCGAGGTCCGATACGGAGCCGGCCGGATCACGGCCCCGGTACGCGTCCTGGTCAACGGGCGGGCCGCGCCCATGTGCGGGGGCGAGAGGATCCCCGTCGAGGAGATCGTCGAGGCCGAGGTCCGCGCGTTCTTCGCCGAGAGGCTTCATGAGGTCTCGGACCATCTCGACATCACCTTCAACATCACCAGCAATTCCAGCCCCGGTGCCGTCCTCACCGACGACGAGGTTCCGGACCGCACCCGCTGGTTCAACCCCCGCTCCATCGACGACCTGCGCGAGCGGCGGGTCCGGCTGTCGAACGACACCTCGCTCGGGACCGGATGGGCTCCGGAGAACACCTTCGAGTCGTTCGTCCGCGAGCTGGCGAACCACTTCTCCGGGGAGAGCGAGTTCACGCTCTCCCACGCCTGGTGCGGCTCCGACGTGAAGCTCATGGGCTACTGGGACGGCGACCAGGCCGACGTCGTCCTGTGCGTGCCGCAGAAATCGCGCCACGTCGGCAGCCGCGCCGAGTACGTCCGGAACGTCGAGAGCGTCCTCGCCGAGTGCTACCGGCTCGCCGGCCTCAGGCTTCCCGGCGCCGAGGCCCGTTTCCGGCTCAACGCCCGCGACGTACCGGAGAAGGACGAGCTGTACCTCACGTACACCGGTAGCTCGATCGAGTCCGGAGACGAGGGCGTCGTCGGTCGCGGCAACCGCGTCAACGGACTCATCACGCCCCTGCGGCCGATGAACCTGGAGGGCGCCAACGGCAAGAACCCCGTCTACCACGTCGGTAAGCTCTACAACATCGCCGCTCAGCGCCTGGCCCAGCGGCTGCACGAGGCCACCGACGGCCACGCCGAGGTCCACCTGGTCAGCACCACCGGCCAGCGCCTCGACCAGCCGTGGCGCATCCTGATCCGGCTGTCCTCCCCGGACGTCGAGGCCGACAAGGTCCAGGCCCTCGTCGCCGAGACCCTGGAGGGGTTCCCCGCTCTCACGGATGAGCTGGTCTCCGACGGGATCGTGCTGAGCTGATGGCGAGGCGGACGCTCGGAGATGTGCCTTCGGGGTGTCGGGAGCGGTTGCTCGCGCACTACGGCCTGTCGGTCGAGGAGTGGCTGGACGCAGCCCCGGGCCTCCTGGCCGAGGCGGCGAGGCGGTGGAATCTCTCACTGAGGAGCTACCACGACGCGGGACACGCCTCGGCGGTCGCGCTCGCCGTGGCGCCTGACCGGAGCCGCTGCGTGTTGAAGGCGTGGGTGGAGCCCCTCCGCTACCGCCACGAGACGGCCGCGTTGCGGGTGCGGGCCGGCGGTCCGACCGCGAACGTGGTCCACGCCGCGGATGACCTGTCGGTGGCTGCCCTTGAGCTTGTCGGTGGGCGGCCCGGAGGCGACGTCCGTCCCGTACGCGAGACGCAGGCGGTGGCCGCCGCGATCCACAGGGTTCACACGCTCGGCCGGCGGACGCCCGGACCGGGCGTGCCCAGCCTGGACGACTTCCTGCACGAGGTCGTCCTACCGCGCGTCTACCGACGGATGCGCGTCCTCGACCTCGGCTCCCACGGAGGACTCGCGAGGGAGGTGTGCCACGAGCTCGCCCGCCTGCGCGAAGTCCCCGCCCGGACGACGGTCCTGCATGCCGACTTGTACGCGGAGAACGTGATCTTCGACGTGGGGCAGCGTCCTCGTCTGATCGATCCCCACCCTGTGGAGGGTGACGCGGTTTTCGACTGGGCCTTCTGGAGCGTCTACTACGACATCGAACGAGGGACGGCCGATCGGCTCGCCACAGCCGCCCGGATCTCCCGCATCCCCGTACCGGAGATCACGCCCTGGTGCAGGGCGCTCGCGCTCGACGGGCTTCTCTACTACACGGAGATCGGCGACCCCGCGAGGCCGAAGATCGCGGCGGTGCTGTCCTCTCTGATGGCATTCGGAACGGCGACGTCAGGGACGGGGCGGGACCGATGACGACGTACATCCTTCGCCACGGCCAGACGAACTACAGCAAGCGCTACCTCGTCAACGGCGACCCGAGTAAGCGCATCCACCTCAACGAGGAAGGCCGGCAGTCCCTGAGCCACGCCTGGACCACGCTCCCCCTGCACTCAGTGGCCACCTGGCTGACCAGCGAATTCCCCCGGGCTCTCCAGACCACCTCGCTGCTGATGGGTGTTCCGTCCGCCGGCCTCGTCGTCGACGCGCGGCTCAACGAACTCGACTACGGGCATTTCGAGGGCGGTCCTTTCCTCGACTACGCCGTCTGGCTGGACGCCCATGGAGCCGATGAGCGTCCGCCCGATGCGTCCGAGTCCCAGCGCGAGGGCATCCGGCGGATGCTCATCGGGGTGCTCTCCGCCGGCGAGCGCCCCGGCCCCAGGGTGCTCGTCGGCCACGGCCTGATGGTCTCCGTTCTCCTCTGGTACCGCGAGCGCACCGAGGGGGAGCCCATGCCGCTGTTCCTTCCCGAGGCCCCGTACGTCGAACCGATCGCCGTTTCCGACGACGAGCTGCCCGTTCTGATCACCACCCTCCTGGACGATCTTGATTCGGGCATGTGCGAAAAGATCACCGGCGCTGGTGGCACGGCCACATTCCGGATCAGCGAGGGGCCGGCGGTTGCTACCGTCAATTCGGTATCCCCATCCCATTCGCTGGATAAAAAGGATCTTCCTCATGCATGACGCCCGCGCCCTGATCGAAATGGGTGCCGAAGCTGTTCGTCGGCTCGCTCGTCGCGGCTACTCCCTGGACCTGTCCGAGCTGGAGTCCCTCCAGTCCCGGCGCAACCAGAACATCCGCTCTGCCGACGAGCTGCGGGCGGAGTCCAAGCGGGTGGCGAGCGAGGTCCAGCAGACCGCGAAGCAGGGCGGGGACATCGGCAAGCTGAAGGAGCGCGCCCGCGAGCTGAAGGACCAGATCCGCGACATCGAGGCCGGGCAGGAAGGGATCGAGGCCCAGCTCCGTGACCTGCTCTTGAGCATCCCGAACCTGCCGGACGACTCGGCGCCGGACGGCGACTCCGAGGAGTTCGCCATCGAGGTACGGCGTGTCGGCACGCCCCCCGCGTTCACCTTCGAGCCGAAGGACCACGTCGACCTCGGCGAGGCCACCGGCATCCTCGACTTCGCCCGGGCGACGAAGCTGTCCGGCCCCCGCTTCTCGGTGTCGCGCGGGGCCGGCGCGGCTCTGGAGCGCGCTCTGGCCACGCTCTTCCTCGACATCCACACCCGCCGACACGGGTACGTCGAGCACTCCGTGCCCTTCCTCGTCACGCGCAAGACGATGACCGGCACCGGGCAGCTGCCGAAGTTCGAGGAGGACCTGTTCAAGACGGGCGTGGCCGACCGCGATTTGTTCCTGATCCCGACGGCCGAGGTCCCGCTGACCAACCTCTACGCCGACGAGATCATCCCGCCGGCCGAGCTGCCGCTGGCCATGACCGCCCACACCCCGTGCTTCCGCTCCGAGGCCGGCTCATACGGCCGGGACACCCGCGGTCTGATCCGCCAGCACCAGTTCGCCAAGGTCGAGATGGTCAAGATCGTCGATCCGGAGGCGGCGGAAGCCGAGCTGGAGACGATGGTCGGCCACGCCGAGGCGTGCCTGAAGGAGCTCGGCCTCGCCTACCGGGTCATCAAGCTGCCTGCCGGTGACACCGGCTTCTCCGCCCAGCTCACCTACGACATCGAGGTCTGGATCCCGAGCCAGAACACGTACCGAGAGATCTCCTCGGTCTCCAACTTCGGCACCTTCCAGGCCCGCCGCGCCAACATCCGAACCCGGGGCGAGGACGGCAAGCCCAAGCTCGTCGCCACCCTCAACGGCTCCGGCCTGCCCGTCGGTCGCACGTTGGCCGCGCTCCTCGAACAGTGTCAGCAGGAGGACGGCTCGCTCGTCCTCCCCGAATCCCTCTTCCCGTACCTCGGCTTCCGCCGGATCAAGGCGGACGGAACACCGGAGGCATAACGTGCTCGTCGGCGTCTGCGATTTCCCTGGTAGCTACGCCTTTCCGCCCGCCGGCTACGGCGGGATCGAACGATGGCTGTGGGCGGTCGCCGTAGGCGCCCGGGCCGCAGGCGCCGACGTACACCTTTTCGGGCCGGGCTGGCTCGCGGACCTGGAGAAAGACTGGGTCCGCAAGCCGGTCCGCCTGGAGGACATCACCCCCGGATCGCTCGCCGGGTGCGACATCCGCGACACCAAGTACGACCTCCTGGTCGTCGGGCACGAGTACCCCTCAATGCCCGCCTGGACCCGCACATGGAACGTGCTGGACTGCGACGTCGCCACCTTCCAGCACTCGCCGGTCTTCCAGCACACCACCACCGCCTTCGACGGCAGGCGCTCCCGGCTGTACTGCTACTCGCCCGAGATGATCGAGCGGTACGCGGACCACCGGCCGATCCCCGAGCTGGCCGTGCACCTCGGCCTCAACGAGGAGGAACCGCCGGCGCTCGCCGGACGCGACCTCGTCTGGCTCGGCCGCGTCGACGCCGAAAAGGCCCCCCACCTGGCCGTCCGCGCCGCCCAGATCCTCGACCGCCGCATCCGCATCGTCGGCCCGGTCTTCGACCACGACTACGTCCAGAGCCACGCCCGCCTCTTCAATGCGGACCACGTCGAGTGGATCGGCGAACTCGGAGGGCCGGCCAAGACGGCCGCCATCCGCGACGCCTCCGTATTCGTCTACACCTACGCCCGCCCGTACGTGGAAGCCGGCGCCGCCGTCTTCGGCGAGTCCCTCCGCGCCGGCACCCCCATGGCCGCCCTCACCTGGCGCACGGGCACCTGCGCCGAAGCAGCCCTCTGCGACCAGACGGGCGCCATCACCGTCGCCGACCCGGACGAGGACGACGAGACCGTGGCCCAGCGGCTCGCGCTCGCCATCGAGCAGGCGGAGACCCTCGACCACCGGCAGGTTCAGGAGATCGGCCGGCATCGCTTCGACCCCGCCCGGCACTTCCTGGCGATGGCGTCACCGTCGTGCTGACCGGCGCAGCTCGTACGACCGGAGACGCACTGGTCTCGCGGATACTTTCCGTACTCCGTGGGGCGTTATCCCGCCCGCAGTGGGAGTTCACCATCGACGGCCCCCACGTCGACATCCGGCACCAGTGGCGAGACACCCCGTACCGCCCGCCGCGCCGGCCGCCCTCGTGGAGGGAACTCCTCCGCAGCCTGGAGACCGCCTTCGCCCGCGTCGGCGCTCCACGCGACGACTGCCTCCCGCTCCGCTGGGGACGCGACACGGAACTGACCATCTCGGCGATCCAGGCCCTCGACCCGCTCCTCAAGGACGGAAGACCCCAGACGTACCGACAGGGCTTCCTTCCCCAGCCGGTCGTCCGCTTCACCGGTGAACGCGATACCTCCGGCGAACTCTGCGACGGCTTCCTGACCTCCTTCGTCAACGTCTCCCGCGTCCAACCTGTTGGAGGGCTCGACGAGTATGGCGCGATTCTCGACGGATGGTTCTCCGTCCTCTCCCAACTCGGCTTCCACGCCCGCCACCTGAGCGTCCACGGGACCCTGACTCCCTGGCGTCGACGCGAGGTCGAGGGCATCACACTGCAATTCCGCCACCTCGGGCTCGACCTCGGAGACATCGTCCTGCTGTGGAACGCCGATGACCCGACCCGCATGGCCGTAGACCTGGGAACCGGCCTGGAACGCCTCGCCTGGGCACGCACCCGGCAGCGCTGGCACGAGCTGGTCCACGGAGACTTCGCCGGCACGGCACCACCCACCACGCTGGACGCCATCCGCACTGCCACGCTCCTGCTGGGCAGCGGGATCAACCCCGCGCCCCGCGGGACCGGGGGCGTCACCCGGCGGGTCATAGGCACGATCGACCCCGAAGCGGTACGCCTCGGTGTCAGCGCCGTAGTTCGCGAGGCACACGGCTACTGGTCACTCTTCGGTGCCCTGCGCGCTCCTTGGCCTCAGGTCGCTTGCGCCATTGAGGAAGAGGTATGCAGATGAGGGACGAGAGCCGACGGCCCGTCACCGCAGCCGGAATCCCCGGTTGGCCCACTCGGGGATCGTCGGCTACTTATGGCGGCTCGATTTCGCGGTTCAGCGCCGCCGCGGGGAAGTGTTTGTGAGCCTGGTCCCGGTTTGCGCTACCCGTTCCGGCGAGGAAACGGTGTGCTTGTCTCGGGCGCGCCGGCCCTGGGCGCTCTGAGGATCTGCGGGGAGGTCGGCCATCCGCCGCAGCCGCCACACGAGCACGTCGCTGATCCGCTCCGCCGTGTCCAGCTCCCGTTGTGAGGCTGCCTGGGCGAGCAGGGTGGTGAGGTCGTGGCCGGCGGTCCGGGCCTCGGCGAGGGTGGCCGCGAGGGCGGGCCAACCCGGTTCGGCGAGGATTTGATCGGCCAGGTCAGGCAGCACGTTCCGCAACGTGGCGGAGTGGTGCCGTGCCAGGGACGGGGTCAGGCGGCGGCCCCGCTGGTGGAGCATGGCCATGGGGTGTTCAGCGGCGGCCTGGTAGGCCACGCGCAGGTGCTCGGCGGCCCGGTGGGCGGCCTCGGCCTGCTGGGCGTGCTGCTTCCTGGCGTGCCAGTGCGCGGTGGCGGTGATTAGGAAGAACAGCATGTCGATGGCCATTGCTGTGGTGGCACCGTCCTCGCCTCGGCCAAGGGCTGGGCCGCTGCGGACGAGGTCGCGGGCGGTTTGGCGCAAGGCGTGGTCGTGGCCGCGCTCGGCGCGGATGTGAGAACGGGAAGCTCGCTCGAACGCGGTGGCGGCGGCCTGCAGTTCGGAGCGGGTGTGGGCTGCGGAGGTCTCGGCGAGGGCGTCGAGGACTTCCCCGGTGGCGGCGATCTGGGCGGCGACCGCGCCGTCGTCGCCGTGGTCGATGACGAGCAGCGCCTGCCAGGCGGCGGTGGTGGCGCGCCGGCGCGCGGATGCGGGCCCGGTCACCGGCGGCAGGGCCGACTGACGGGTGGTGCCTTCCGAGGTCTGGGTCCAGCGTTCGCGGATGCGGGGCAGGGACAGGTCCGGGGCGAGCTTGGAGCCGGAGTAGAAGACGGGCTCGCCCCTGCCGTTGCGGTCGCCGGGGAGGGCGACGGCGTAGCCGAGGGTGTCGCCCGACGGCGCGATGCGGCGCCGGATGAGCAGACCGGCCGCGGCGAGGCGGTCGAAGAACTCCTCCTCGCTCGCCGCGCCGGCCATCGAGCGGCGGACCGTCTCGCGGAGCTCCTCGCGCGGGGTGCGCTGCCGGTTGTGTCGGTCGGCTTTGTGGCGCTCGGCGCTGGTGGGACGCTTGGCGGCCGTGCCGTCGCCGGCCGCCACACGGTGGAGCCCGTGGTCGGCTTCGATGTGGCGGCATTCGGCCTGGGCGCGTTTGGCTGAGCGGCGGTGGTCGGGGCGGCGACCGTCTTCGCGGACGAGGGCGGCGATGAGGTGGATGTGGTCGTCAGCGTGGCGGACGGCGGCCCAGCGGCAGCCGGCGCCGTCACCGGGGTCGATGCCCGTGGCAGCGATGACGCGGAGGGCGATGTCGGCCCACTCGGCGTCGGTCAGGGTGCGGTCGTCTGGGGCGGCGCGGACGGAGGCGTGCCACACGTGCGTGGCGGGACGCGTGTCATCGGTGAGGAGGTGCAGGGGCTCGTCCAGGAGCTGGGCGAGGTCGGCGAGGGTGGCGTTCGGGTCGCGGCCGGGGTCGGGAGCGAGGCCGTCGAAGGAGGCGACGAGGTGGGGGTCGGTGTGTTCCTCACGGCGGCCGGGGCCGTAGAGATAGGCGAGCAGGCGGGCGGTGTCGCGGCCTTGCTTGTGGATGGAGGGGATCAAGCGGCAGTGCCCTCGGCGTTCGGGTCGGTGAGGCGGGTGGCGATGTGGCGGACGTCGTCGGCGGCATGGCGGACGGCGGCGATGGTGGCGTCCAGGTCATCGGGGTAAGCGCCGCTGTTGAGCGCGCGGGTGGCCTGGTTGAGGTTGTTGTTGGCGTGGCCGAGCTGTCTACGGAGCGCGAACAGGGAGGTCAAGATGTCCTGGCGGGTTGCGATGGCGGCGGCGGTGCGGTGAAGATCGCGGGCGGCGGCGAGCCCGCTGTGCGCGAGGAAGCCGGCGATGCTCATCCCGACGGCTTCGGCGCCGGCGGCGATGATCTCGTGCTCGGATTCGCTGAGGCGGACGCTGTGCGCGCGGCGCTGCGTGCGGGCGCGCAGGCGGGGCTTGCCCCGGCGCCGTACCTGCTGCGGTCCGCCCTCGGTCGCAACTCCTGCCTTCCGTGCCCCCTGGCGCGGGAGGCTGCCCGCCGCCCTCGGGGCGGGCACGGGTTCGGGCGCTCGCCCTGCGGGGGAGTGTCCGGACCTCCAACTTGCTGCGCTGTTCTGGGCTGAGGTCGAGCGTTCCTGCTGCTGGTCGGTGGGCGTGGGGGTGAGGCGCTCGTGCATCAGGGGGCCTTTCTCGTGGGACGGGTGACGGGGATGGGCTGGCTGGTGCGCGGTGGGGTCACCGCTCGCTGACGGTGGCCTTGTCGAGTTCGTCCTGGAGCTGGCGAGTGATCTTGTCCAGGCGCTCTCGGCCGACGGGGAGGCGGTGTGACCGGATGGCGTCTTCGACCTTGCGGCGGGAGACGCGTCCGTCCCGTCCGAGTGGGGCGGTGCGGCCGACGGCGAGGAGCTTGTCCATGGGGATGGCGGCCTTCCGCCCACTCGGCTTCTCCGGCTTGTTCCGGACTTCCGCCACTTGCCCAGGGACCTTCGCCACATCGCCGCTCGGTTCTGGTGTGGCTGACGGTCCGGGACCGTCAGCCACGAGGGCGTTGTGGCGATCGGTGCTGTGGCGGTGGACCGGTTCACCATCGCCGGACGTTGTGGCTGCGGGGTGCGGGCGCGCTGTTTCCTGGGCGGCGGGATGGGCGGATTCCTCGCCGTGGCCCTCGCCAGCGGGACGGTCGTGGCGGGTGTCGGGGACGGCGACGTGCTGGTGGATCTGCCGCATGAGGACGCCGAAGGCGAGGAGCGCGGCGGTCGGCGGGACGGCGGCGACCACGTAGTCGAGGAAGGGGACCGGGGTGGTGCCGATGTTGTTGACGCCGGCGACGTTGAGGGCGATGGAGCCGAGCGACCCGGCTGCGGTGAGGGTGATGGCCCACCAGTCCGGCGTCCGGCGAAGGCCCGCGCGCAGCATCAGCAGCTCGCCCGCGATGATGAACGCGTCGAGGGTCGCGGGCCAGGCCCACTGGCGGGCGGGGGAGCCGCCCAGGCCGTGCTGGCCGGCGACCTCGGCCAGGTGGGCGTAGGAGAGCCAGAACCCGGCGACGGTCAGGGCGACGATCACGACGCCGGCCGCGAGCAGCGCGTACCGCTCGGCGGCCTGGGTGGTCTTGGGTGTGGTGGCGTGGGTCAAGCGGGGTGCTCCTGGGGTGGTTTCAGGGAGGCGATCACGGCGTTCACGGAGGGGGCGTACACGCGGGCCCCCTTCTAAAGGGGGGCCCGCGCGTGAACGCTTGGGCGCGTGTACGGCGTGTACGGGCGCGTGAACGTCTGACCTGCGGGTTTCGTGGTGTTCGTGTACGCGCGGGGCGCGGCGTGGGACCGTGGGCGTGAAGGGGGTGCGTGTACGCCCCCGTGTACGGTCCGGGCCTGGCGCGCAGGGTCAGGAGACGACGCCGATGTGGCGGACGGAGGCGCGGTAGCGGGCCTGCTGGCCGCCTCCACTGCCGCCTGCGGCGCCTTCGGTCTTTGCGGCGAGCCCGGCCTTGACCAGGCGGTCCAGGGTCCGACGGGCCTTCTCGGTGGCGGCACGGTCGGGATTGGCCTCGCCGCTCTGGACGGCGGCGAGTTCGCGGACGGTCAGTCCGTCGGGGCGGGTGCGCAGGATCTGCACTGGATCGAGCGCGGGGTCGACCGAGGTGGTTCCGCGTTCGTGGTCGTGGATGACCTGGAGCGGGCCGATCTCGCCGGTGGGGGTCTTGAGGTGGTGGAGGGTGACGGCGAGGTCGCCGGCCTCTCCGGCCACGTACAGGACGCTGCCCGCGCCGGAGACGATCCAGGTGGAGCCATATACCCGGTCCAGCGTGGGCTTCTGGGCGCGCGGGGTGCCCTCGGTGGCCTTGCGCTGGTGGTGCAGTTCGAGGACCTCGACCCCGGCGCGCATGGCCCGCTGACGGGCGTTGTTGTAGGCGACGCCGAGGGCGTCGTCGACCAGGGTGCTCACCGCGTCCTTGAGGCTGTCGATCACGATCGTGTCGGCCTGGTGGGCGGTGGCGAGATCGGCGAGGAGGTCGGGCTCCTTGTCCAGGGTGGCGGGCAGCGGTCCCTGCCAGACGGCGAGCCCGTCGCGTATCCGGGCCTCGTGCTCAGGCTGGATGCGGCGGGCCAGGGCGCGGGCGATCTGCTTGTACCGGTCGAGCGCCAGGTACAGCACTCGCCTGCTGGGGGCGACCGGCATGTCCAGGACGCTGTCGGCCAGGCCCAGGCGGGCGAGGACCACCTGGTGAGCCAGGGTCGTCTTGCCGACACCGGGGGCGCCGACGATCATCAGGCTCTCGCCCGAGGACCAGGCGGTCTGCTCGCGGGTGCCCCATAGCGGCTCGGTGTCCGCACCGGTCTCGGTGACGAAGCTCCACCCGTCGGTGATGAACCGCGAGAGCCGTCCCTGTCCAGAAGCCAGGGCGCGCTCCCGCTCGGCCCGGACCTCGGTCTCGACCTCGCTGCGGATCGCATCGGGATCGGCGCCGGGCTCCATGGCCCGCTGCACCGTGCGCAGGCCGGAGGCGCACAGGCGCCGCAGGTCGGACATCCGACGCACGATCCCCGCGTAGTGGGTGGCACTGCTGACCGAGGGTGTGGCGGAAGCGAGCCGGTGCACGTAGGCGGCGCCGCCGACCCGCTCCAGGTCGTCCTGCTCGCGTAGCCGGTCGCAGAGCACGATCGGGTCGGTGGGCTTGTTCTTGCCGCGCAGGGCGAGAACCGCCCGCCAGACCGTCTCGTGTGCCGGTCGGTAGAAGTCCGGCCCGTCGAGCAGGTTCCGTACGGCGTCGACCACGGCCGGATCATGCATGCACGCGCCCAGCACAGCGGCTTCGGCGTCCGCGTCGTGCGGCGGCACGGTGGTGAAGTCGTCGAAGGGGCGAGGGCGGCTGGGAGTGTCGTGGTGTGGCGCGGCAGGACGGGGTTCGTCCATACTGGGCACTGAGCTCCTCACTTGCGGGCCACATGGGACGGCGAATCCCAGGTCACACAGGTCGATCGTTCAGGGATGGGCGGTTACGAGAGTTCGAGCTTGGCCCCCGGTGTTCGTAGCACCGGGGGCTTTTTGCGTTCACCCCCGTGCGGGGGCGGACGGCCCACACTACCTGACGATTTCGAAAATGCAATGCTTGCATTCGGCTCCGCAATAGTGTTTCCTTGGATCATCGCCCTGGGTTCCCCCTGGGCCTGATCGAGGAGGTGGAGCGGTGAGCAGTGAGGAAGGGGCGGCCCGTTCCGGCCCGGACCGGCCGTTGCCCGAGGACTACGTCGCCGAGCGGATCAAGCTCGAACGCGAAGCCCGCGGCTGGAGCACAGTCACGCTGTCCGAGCGGATGGCCGAGGCCGGTCACCCCGTCAACCAGGCCGCCATCTGGCGCATCGAGAGCGGCAAGCCAAGACGCCGGGTCAACCTCGACGAGGCCATCGGCTTCTGCAAGATCTTCGATCTTGACATGGACGAGCTGACCAGTCCTCCGGGCCAGATCACCAACGCGCACGTCCGCAGGCTCATCGCCGAGTACGTGGTCAAGTACAAGCAGCACCTCGCAGCCCGCAAGGAAATGGGCCGGATCCAGGGCGAGCTGCAGGAGTACACCGACGCCAACCCGAACCAGGAAGACATGGTCAAGGGACTCCTGGCGCACGAGCTCGCGGTCGCCTCCAACGGCGAGTTCCACCGCCACTTCCCGCCGTCGAAGCTGGTCAGCTATCTCGGCGAACACGTCAACGACATCACCCCGCAGGACTGACCGTTCCGCCGCCCCTCGCTGCTACGAACAGCAGGGGCCGGCCCTCGCCGGTCACGTCACCGCGCAACGCCCATCCCTGAACGATCGACCGGCCACAGCACGGGATTCGCCGTCCCACGCCTGGCCAGAGAAGGACTTCCCCTTGCACGAAAACGGTCTTCCGCTTGCCCAGATAGCCCGCCTCCTGGGCGTCCCTGAGGACGCCCTGCGCACCCTGGTGGCCCAGCGCCGCCCCGCCGCCGGTGACGCCACGCTCGTCGCGCTCACGGTCGAGGAGGCCGCCCGCCGCCTCGGCATCGGCCGCACCAAGCTGTACGAGTACGTCTCCACCGGAGAAATCGCCTCGGTCAAAATCGGCAGTCTCCGGCGCATCCCAGCGGAGGCGGTGAACGACTTCCTGACCCGCCGTCTCGGCGCGCCGGACTTCGGGACGGCCGCGTGACCGAGTCCCGTACCGCCAAGACCCGCCAGCCCAACGGCGCCTCGTCCATCTACCTCGGCAAGGACGGTCGCTGGCACGGTCGCGTCACCGTCGGCGTCAAGGACGACGGAACCCCGGACCGGCGCCACGTCAGCCGCAAGACCCGCGCCGAGGTCACCAAGGTCGTCCGCGAGCTGGAGCGCCAGCGCGACAAGGGCACCGTTCGTAAGGCCGGCCAGTCCTGGACCGTGAAGACGTGGCTCACCCACTGGGTGGAGAACATCGCCGCCGCGCACGTCTCGGAGAACACGATCGACGGCTACCGGGTGGCGGTCTACCACCACCTCATACCCGGCCTGGGCGCCCACCGCCTGGAGAAGCTGGAGCCCGAGCACCTGGAGCGCTTCTACAAGAAGATGCAGGAGAACGGCAGCGCCGCCGGCACTGCCCACCAGGCCCACCGCACGGTCCGCACGGCCCTCAACGAGGCCGTGCGCCGCCAGCACCTCACCGCGAACCCGGCCGCCATTGCCAAGGCCCCCAAGGTCGAAGAGGAAGAGGTCGAGCCGTACACGGTCGAGGAGGTCCAACGCCTGCTCGCCGAAGCGGGCAAGCACCGCAACACCGCCCGCTGGGTCATCGCCCTGGCCCTCGGCCTGCGCCAGGGCGAGGTCCTCGGCATGCAGTGGGACGACGTCGACTTCGAGCTCGGCGTCATCCGCGTACGGCGTGGCCGGCTGCGGCCCCGCTACAAACACGGTTGCGGCGATCGCTGCGGCCGGAAGCCCGGCTTCTGCCCTCAGAAGATCAACACTCGCCGTGAGACCAAGAATGCCAAGTCCCGCGCCGGCCAGCGACCCATCGGCGCCCCCGACGAGCTTCTCCAGCTCCTACGCCAGCACAAGGAGGTGCAGGCCCACGAGCGCGCCCGGGCCCGCGACCTGTGGACGGAGAAGGGGTACGTCTTCACCTCGCCCACCGGTGAGCCCTTGAACCCGAACACCGACTATCACCGGTGGAAGGAGCTGCTGAAGGCCGCAGGCGTCCGCGACGCCCGCCTTCACGACGCCCGCCATACTGCGGCGACCGTCCTGCTCATCCTCGGCGTCTCCGACGCGGTCGTCGACGCCATCATGGGCTGGGAGCCGGGCAAGTCCGCCCGGATGCGCCGCCGCTACCAGCACCTGACCAGCCGCGTCCTCAAGGACACCGCCGCCAAGGTTGGCGGCCTCCTGTGGGGCACGGACGAGACCGCGGGAGAGGTCCTGGCCGACGCCAGCCAGAGCCCTGTCCCCGCCGAGCTGATGGTCCACGTCGCCCGCCTCGGCGAGCGACGGGTCCCCTTCCTCCACCGCGAGCACGCCGACGAGGTCGTCGCACGCTGGAGCGAGGACTGGCCTGACCACACCGCCGAGGTCGAGGAATGGGACCGCTGGCGTTGGGAACACCAGGGCCCCGGCGGTGCGAGCGCCATCCGCGACCGCGTGCCGGACCGGACCGTGGTCTTCCACGCCCGAGCTCTGTTCCTCCCCGGCGGGGGACGCGCGGCAACCGAACTCCCCGAGCAGTGGTCGCTGCCGGTCTGGGAGTTCGACACCGACGCCTACACCGACCGCTCCTCGGCCTGGCGCACGACTCGGCGCCCCGGCTCGGGCCAGGAGGTCGAGGCCCAGGTGCGAGGCACGGACAAGGCGGCTGTGGAGGCTGCCTTCGCCGAGGCGTGTGCACAGGCTGTGGACCGCGCACGGCATCCGGGTAAGTACGGCGACACCGACGAGTGGTGACGAGGCCGATTCCATGTCGTGCCTGGGAGGGTGCCGGTGTTACTTCCGGCACCCTCCGTAGGGGTAGATCGGTTCCCAGGGCTCCAGACGCCTCTGCGGATCGTCGCCCTGAGCCAGGAGTCCCCACGCCTCAGTGATGGCACAGCGGCGCCGGAGACCATCCTTACGGCGTGGTCAGGGTGTCTGGGCGGCGGATTACCGCCGAGATTCCGCGGATGCCTGCTGCAAATCCATTCTCGTGTCGGCAAGCGCCGCCAACCTGCAGGGCGCCGTCTTCGGGGCCCTGCGCGACCTGGGCGTGCTCGTCGTCCACGATCAGCTCGGCGAGGACCTGATCCTTCAAACGGTCTCCCCGGGCTGCGGAGACGGCGGTGTCGTCCTGGCAGCGGTCTGCCACGTGTCGCCAGCGGTCGGCGGAATCCGGATCACCGCTCCACGTCCACAGACCTGCGGCTGCCCGTGCCACCTGGGCCATGAACTCGGTTCCGCCCATGTGGACGGAGCGTGCCCGCCCCGAGCCGGGTGACCCGACCCAGGCGTAGTTGCCGATGACCGCTTCGAGCGCTCCGTCCCTCCCATCGAAGACCAGGAGGCTCGCACCGCTGCCCGTCCGTTCCTTAGCCGGCTTCAGGAGATCCCTGCCCAGACGTTCCGCGGCGTGGTAGCCGATCCGGTGCAACAGGTCGACAACGTCCTGCGGGTTGGTTCCCTCATCCGTGTCGCCGTAGAGGACGTCCACGCGCACCCCGCGCGCCACCGCGGCCTGGATGACGTCGCCGAGCTTCGACAGGCACTCCATATTCACCGTGGGTGAGGCGATCATGACGTGGTTCGCCGCCGTAGCCAGTGCCTCGGCGATCAGGAGTTGGTGGGCCTCCTCGCCGGACACCTCCGAGAACAGAGCTGCTTCGGTCGACTGGTCCAGGGAACCATCACCGCTGCTTCTGAAGGGTTCGGCGTCTTCCAGCCACGGGAAAGAGACGATTGTCTGGGGCGCCGCTGCGGCCCCAAGCGTGGCGGCCGGAGGCTTCCGCCCCAGCATGCTCAGCGGTGTTGGCCGGTGCCCGGGGCCAGTGGCCGGCATTTGAGCCTGTACCGGAGGTGCCACCTTCACGGCGATTTCCTGTGGCGTCGGCTGGACGTCCGGGGCGCTTTCCAGTTCCTCCTTCCTGGCCTGTGCCACCGCCAGGATCTCGGCCGACAGAGCTTGGTGCCAGCCTCGTGGAAGCCCTGTGATGGCCCGGTCGGCGAGGTCGACGCGCACGGGGAGGTAGCGATCGACCGTCACGAGCCTGGGCCGTCCGATGCTACGTACCCACTCGCCGCTGGCTCGGGGCAGTAGCTTCTGGATCTGGGACTCGTCCAGCGCGTTGCGCACGATGCGCAAAGGAGTGGACGGGTTGAGGTCCGGCCGCGCCTCCTGCTTCGAGACGGTCAGCACTTCACCACGCCTGGCCAGCTGTCCTGCCGTGCGATCGAAGACCACCGTGCAGGGTGCGGCCGGAGCCACGACGACCGATGCCGGGTCCTTTCCGGACGAGCACGCCTGCTGTCCTTCGTCGGTGAGGACGAAAGTAGCCTCCCGGCCGCTGGTGACGGCGACCCACCCTGCACCGACCAGGGTCACCACGGCTTCGACCATCAGCCGTTCGTGGACCCGGAAGGTGTCGCATAGCGAGGTCAGGGTCGCGCCCTGGTGGGGGGCGACACCGGCTCGTGCGGCGATCTCCTCCAGAACCCGCCGCTCCAGACGGCTGTACGGGCGGCCCCGGGCCACGCTGAAGTTGACGCTGAACATGCTCACAGGTACGAGGACAATCACGAGTACTCCCTGAGATCAGCCGGGATACGTACAGCCCTGCCATCCATGAACCATTCGTCGAGCAGGGTGACGATCTTCTTGAAAGACCACAGGGGCTGGGACTCGTCCGCGAGACGTACTGCCTGTACCTGGTGGAGGAAGAAGTCCCAGGACCCGACGAGGATTAGCAGGCGCTCCGCCCGCGAGAGGAGCACGTTCATCCGGCCTGGGTCGTCGAGGAACCCCAGGCCGTGGCCAATCTCCTTCTCGTTGTTGCGAACCAGGCTGATGGCGACGACGTCCGCTTGGTTGCCCTGGAAGGAGTCGACGGTGTGGGCGGGGAACCGGTTGCCGTCGATCGCTTCGGCTTTGAGACCGAGCTGGACCTGCAGCCCGGCAGGCAGGGGCGTATCCCGCAACTGCTGGCTGAGCAG
This sequence comes from Streptomyces sp. NPDC050388, assembly GCF_040655635.1. NCBI lineage: Bacteria > Bacillati > Actinomycetota > Actinomycetes > Kitasatosporales > Streptomycetaceae > Streptomyces > Streptomyces sp. NPDC050388. The sequence goes on along the minus strand of NZ_JBFAKH010000093.1, from coordinate 3,832 downwards.
GCTCACCTGCCGGGAGTACGGGGCCAGCACCGCGAGCTTGCCCTGACACCCGCCATCGGGCCCCAGGGCCCGGAGGAAGTTGGCAAGCGCGCGTGCCTCCGCCGGATTGGTGTACTTCGACTGGCCGCTGTTCGGACCGACCTCATGGGTGGCGGCATCGTTGCGGCACCACGGCACGTCGAGCCAGACCACGGCACGGTCACGGATGCCGCTCGGGGTGTGGAAACCGTGACGCACCCGCTCGACCGGTTCGCCCTTCTTGTTCAGGGTGCGGTTCATCAATCGACCCTGGTAGTACGCCTCGGAGATGAGCCGGCCGATGTCCGGGTGCATGCGATGCTGGCCGATCAACTGCCCTGCGGACGCTCCCTTCGCCTCTGTGTCCGTGACGAGACGGTCTGCACCCGTGGCCACGGCGCAGTACTCGTACAGACGGTGGAAGGTCCTCAGCCATTCCTTGGCGTACTCGCGGAATTCGTCTCGGTCCGCCTGGCTGCGGCGCTCCCACAAGTCGAGCCATTCCTGGTCGAGCATGCCGGACGCCCGCGCTTTGAGGCGGCCGAGGGTGTGCGCCACCGGGTCCAGCTTGTCGATTCCCTTGTGGTAGTCCTCGTACCGGTAGGGATCCAGCTGCTTGTGGTCACCGATCAGCAGCCAGCGATGACCTGCCTGCAGTGGCAGCGCGAGGTCGAACGCGTGCGCCTTGCCTGCCTCCTCGACGATCGACCAGTCGAACGCCTGACCAGCGGCGAGGGCAACCAGGTCGCCGGCGCTAGTGGTGCAGTACGTGAGGTTCGCGCCGCGTTTGACCAATTCGACGAAGTCCGACGAACGGGGGCCGAGGTCCCCCTGCTCCTGCATCATATTGATTTCACTGACCATGGCCTTCGCGTCCTCCAGCCAGGCGAGCTGCACCTCGCTGGGCGAACTCATGGCTCCGACCTGGGAAATGCTGCGCTGGAGCACCTGCCTGGCCACGCCCTCGACGCCGTCCTCCGGCAATGTGGTTCCGGCCTTGTGCGGACCCCGCAGCCGGATCTGCAGCGGCCTGTCAGCTTCGGGCACGTCCTGGAACGCCTCACCCACCTTCGACCTGAGCACGTCGACGGCTCCGTGCGCCTGGGCCGTGACCAGTACCTGGACGACGGGGTCCTCCGTGAGGATCTCGCGCAGCAGCCAGGCGACGAGGGTGGTCTTGCCCGTGCCGGGCGGCCCTTGCAGCGTGTAGATGGGCCGTACCCGGAGGATGTCCTCGATGCTGGCCCGTTTGGGCTCGTCGACCCGTTCGTGGTCGAGTTCGACGGGAAGCTCGGAGGCGCCTGTGTCCATGCGGACGTGGCTCGGGGTAGCCAGCGAGCGCAGGAGGTATCCGTGCTGGTCGAGGGCATCGATGGCCTTCTTACGACGCCGGAACAGACTTATCTGCCCGGGCATGCCGGCGCTGCGGAGGAACCCCTCCTTCTCCAGCTTTACCCGACCTTTGCTCAGGCCCGGGCGGCTGAGTGTGATGAACTCGGTCGCCTGGTCCAGGGCATCGACCTGCCACACGTTGCCGTCGTCGTCGGACTGGGGGTCTCGGGGCGGGAGCTTCAGGCGGGCGCCGTCGCGGGCTCCCGACAGGATGACCTTGCGGTCGCTGCCCCGTACCTCCTTCTGTAGGAAGTCGATCAAGTCCACGCGGAACGGCTCGAAGACTTCGTGTCCTTCGGGACGCGCGCGCTCCTTGACCACGGCCCACTCCACGCCGTCCTCCAGCCACGGGCCGCGGACGACCTCGTACGGGAAGATCTGTGAGTCGAGGAGGAGCAGTTCGATCTGGTTGCTCACGCGGACGAACTCGTGGAAGCGGCTGAGCTCGCGTGAGACTTGCGCACTGCGGTCGATTTTCGGTAGTGCGAGCTCCCACGACGTGGCGTTCTGCGCGATCGTACGGTCGCGGGCCACCTCGTCCCTGGCATAGGCGAACACGCGGCCAGGCGGGAGTTCGCGGAAGCTGTCGTCGCCCTCGCTGTAGAGCAGCGGCTGGGCGGACCGGCAGTCCGCGACCTGCCAGCTGGACGTGCCGTCCTTCCCCCGGTGCGCCGTGATCTTCAGGCTGAGCCTGCCGCCGACGAGGATGAAGTATGGCCTGTTAGGGACGGCGTACAGAAGAGGCTTCTGCAGGTCCTGGCGGACGAACTCGCATGCCTCCTTTCGGTGGATCGGATCCCCGGGGATAAAGGTCCCCATGGGGTCGAGGCGCAGGTGGTCACGCAGCCCGCTGTCCATCAGGTGATCGATGAACTCCGGCCGCCGCAGATCGAGGGCCAGGACGTACTGCGCGTCCTCCTGCTGGGCGCGCAGGGGGTTCGCCAGGGCCCGAGTGATGTCCTGGATCCGGCCGATGATGTCGTACGGCGCGGTCAGGCGCTCCAGCGGGTCTTCAGCGACGAGGTCCAGCAGCAGCTTGCGCTCGGCCTCGGTCAGCTCGTGCTTGGCGGTGTTGATGGTCTTGAGTACCCGTGCGTGACGTTCGGGCGGTGGATTAGTGGTGAAGCGTTCGAGGTCGAGGAGCAGCCGTGCGCAGAGGATGCCGAAGGCGAACCAGTCGTCGTCCTGACGCCATGCAGTCACGCCTCCCGTGGTGCGCTCCGGTGGAACCGGCCAGCCGACGGGAGGCTGGGTCCCCACCGGACGGCCCAGTTTGACGGACCATTCGAAGCCGCCGAGTCGAAGGGATTCGGCGCCGAGGTCCTCATCGAAGAAGAGGGAGTCGAGGTCCACGCCCCGGTGCAGGACCTGTCGCTCGTGCAACAGGTTCAGCCCTGTGGCGACGCGTCGTAAGCCGCTCCACAACTGCTCGCGTGAGGCCGTCCCGCGGTTCGAGAGCCACGGGTAGCGTGCCCGGCGCCGCAGCGCGGTGGCGACGCGCTCGTAGCCCGGTGCCTCCAGGGCCATGACAAAGCACTGGTGGTCCCGGTCGAGGCCGGCGTCCTTGAGTACGACCAGCGCGTCGTCAGCCCTCGGGCTGCTTGCGACCTTGTACAGGGTGCGCAGTTCCTGGTCCCAGAGGGCGCGCTGCACCCTGTCCGGTTGCTCACCCTCGTACGTCCACGTCTTGAGCAGGTACGTATAGCCGTCGCTGAAAGCCTCCCAGACCTGGGATTCGCCGTCGCCCGTGTGCGGACCTGCGGTGATTTCGTACCTATTCTGCAGAAGCAACGTTCCGATTGTGGGAGCCGTCATCCATCCACCTTCACGAGCTGAGGAGCGGGTGAGCAGATACTGCGGGCGGCCCTGCCTGGCCGCGCGGATGAAGCGTGATCCTACTCACGTTCGTTGAACCACTGCGGCTGGTTCCGGACATGCAGTCGCGTAACTCGAGCACGCTTGAGGCAGATTGCCGCGGCTCTCGTAAGACTGACTCCCTGGCACTCCACGGCGAAACGATCAGCACGAGCCGAAGAGGGTGGGAGTACCTCGCAGGAATCGCAGTCCGGCGGCTTCACCCTTTCTCGCATGCCGGTCCAGCGCTCCCACCACCCGATGTGGATCACCGCCGTCGAGCGGGCTGCCGCCTCCGCCGCACTGGGATGCCCACCATGGGAGCTCGGGCTGTGTGCGGGCTGCGGCCAGCTGATGCGGCGATACGGGCGGAACGCCGCCATGTACTGCAACGTGTGCCGGGCCGTCCTCAGCGGGCGATAACCGCAACTGAGACCAAAACTGAGACCACGCACGTCGAAGGGCCCCACCGCGAACGGTGGGGCCCTTCGACATCGTGCCCGGTGAGGCACTGGCGGAGGATACGAGATTCGAACTCGTGAGGGGTTGCCCCCAACACGCTTTCCAA